>DATHJA010000193.1:0-10727 GCA_035316475.1 Edaphobacter sp.
AAAAAAAGAAGCCTGCGCCAGAAAGCACACCTGATGAACTACGCTTTTCTTCCCGATCTCTCCGCCTTGACGATCCTTATCGTCATACTTCTGTTGCTCCGCCGTCATCATCCTCAAAGACAGGTCAATCTCTGGCTCGTCGGACTCTTCTTCACGCTGATCGAGTCTTCGGCGCACATCTTCTACGCTCCTGCGGGACTCCCCAGCACGATTCTTCATACGATCGTGATCGCCTGCTATCTGCTGGCCGGGCTCGTCTTCGTCTGGGCTTCGGGAAATTATGAGCCTGCCGATCGAACGACTCTCCTCTTTTTCCTCATCAACTCGATCCCTCTGCTGGCTATCTGCATGACCTATGGCCTGCATCTGTTCTCGAAGACCGCCTTCCTTCCCTGGATAGCCCTTGGCCTTATCGTCGGCGTCGCTACTTCGCTCTCTCTACGTCGTGGCCTTGTCGTCGCCCTATCGCTGGCAGGAGGCTGGATTTTCATGGGCTTCCTTGTCTTCCATGGAGAATATCGCCAGGTAGTCTACTGGAGTCTTGGCATCGTCTATGCGATCGCCACGGCGAACTTTTATCGCAAGCTGCCGCGCCACAGCACGGGCAGGCTCGCCATCGTCACCGGCTTTTCCATCTGGTCGTTCTTCTTCTTTCTTCACCCCTTTATCGTCACCTATCGCACCTACGCCGACATCGCCTCGCATATCTGGAACCTGCAGAAATCGCTTATCTCCATGGGCATGATCCTGGTTATGCTCGAAGAGCAGGTCTCCTGCAACCGCTGGCTGGCGCTGCACGATGAGCTCACCGGCCTGTCCAACCGCCGCTCCTTCGAGGATCACCTCGCGACGTCTCTGGACCGCTGCCGCCGCTCCCGTGCCACGCTGGCTGTCTTCATGCTCGATCTCGACGGCTTCAAGCAGGTCAACGACACCCACGGCCATCACGCGGGCGATCTGTTTCTTCGCCACGTCGCCAACAACCTGCGCGAGCGCGTCGGACACTTTGACTCCATTGCGCGCGTTGGCGGTGACGAATTCACCCTGCTGGCCTGCAATCCCACCTACGCCAACTCCATCGAGCAGCTTCGCGACTCCATCCTCGAGGCGACCGAACTACCCTTCCTCTTCGATGGCCACAGCCTCAGCGTATCGGCCTCCATCGGCATTGCGCTCTACCCCGAAGATGCCGACGACGCCACGCGCCTGCTCCGCATCGCCGACCTGCGCATGTACTCCATCAAACAGGCGCGCACTCCCCTCCGCCATATCCGCCTGGATAGCGTGCCGGCGCTCACCTCCAGCGGTCGTTTCCGCAGCCGCACCGCATCAGGACGTATGTAGAAACCGCTGGCCCTGCCTTCCTCAACCCGTTACACTCATCCCACAAGATCATTGCCCTACGTGTAGGAGAGCCAACTCTTTGTCCCGATTTACCGGTCTTCTCGGACTCATCGTCTTTCTCGCGCTCGCCTATGCCTTCTCTACTGACCGCCGCGCCATCCGCTGGCGTACCGTCGCCTGGGGACTCAGCCTCCAGATCATCTTCGCCTTCCTCGTCATCAAGTGGACCTACGGTCAGACGATTCTTCATGCCGCATCCAACGCCGTCACCGCCATGCTGTCTCACGCCGTCGACGGCTCCTCTATGGTCTTCGGACCGCTGGGAACTCCCGGCAATCCTCTGGCCGTCTTCGCCTTCGCTGTTCTTCCCACCATCATCTTCATCTCGGCCTTCTTCGCTCTGCTCTATCACATCGGCTTCATGCAGCAGGTCATTCGCCTGGTCGCATGGATCATGCAGCGCACCATGGGAACCAGCGGAGCTGAATCCACCAATGTCGCCGCCTCCATCTTCATGGGCCAGACCGAAGCTCCTCTTACCATCCGGCCCTTCCTCGATGGAGCCACACGCTCAGAACTGATGACCATCATGACCTCCGGCATGGCCCACGTCTCCGGTGGAATCATGGCCGCCTACATCAGCTTCGGCATCCGCGCGCAGGATCTTCTCTCCGCCGTCATCATGACCGCCCCCGGAACCATTCTCGTCGCCAAGATGCTCGTGCCCGAGACCGGGCAGCCCGCCACCGCCGGCACCGTCAAGATGCCGCCCAACGAAGAGCACAAGAACGACAACTTCATCGCCGCCATCGCCCGCGGCACCATCGACGGCGGCAAGCTTGCCTTCAACGTCGCCATCATGCTCATCAGCTTCCTCGCCCTCGTCGGCCTGCTGAACGCGATCATGCTCGGCATCTCGAACTTCCTCTGGGCACACGGGCATATTCCCTTCCCGCACTCGCTCAACTCCGTCCTCGGAGTCATCGGAGCTCCAGTCGCCTGGCTCATCGGAATTCCCTGGCGCGAGGCCCCCGTCATCGGCAACCTGCTGGGCACGCGCGCCGTACTCAACGAGTTCGTCGCCTATACGCAGCTTGGTCTGCTGAAGTCGCAGCTCACACCGCGAACCTTCTCCATCGCCACCTTCGCACTCTGCGGCTTCGCCAACATCGGCTCCATCGGAATGCAGATCGGAGGCATCGGAGCCCTGGCTCCCAACCGCCGCAATGATCTTGCGCAGCTCGGACTCCGCGCTATGCTCGCCGGAACCATGGCAAACCTTCTATCTGCTTCCATTGTTTCCATGTTGATTCGCTGATCTGATTTGCGAAACGCAGGCAACCCTTTTGCGATCACAACATTTCCGGCACCGGCGAGTTTACCTCTCTGAGCGCTTCGCAGAGCACGATAGAGCGAAAGCGCGCAGTGAGGCTCATGATGAAAGCTCCCCGTGTTGTCATCCTCTCCTTCGCCGGCTCCCTGATCTTTGCGGCCGGCTGCGCCTCCCCGCAGCGTTACGCTTATGCTCCACCGCCACCGCCTCCACCGCCGTATGCTGCCGCGCCTCCGCTCGTCGAACAAGCCAGGCATGAAGGCTTCCGTATGGGCTCCGATGCCGGCGTGCGCGATGCCTACCGCGGCTTCGGCTATCAGCCCAGGCGCGGCCCCGCCTTTCACAACACCCCCGGATACGACCCGGCGCTCGGACCCTATGGTCCCTATCGTGACGCCTTTCGCCAGGCATATCTGCAAGGCTACGACCGGGGTTTCTACCGACACTGAAAAGAGCGGCGCCTGAGGAAAATCGCTGCCCTTCAGGCGCCGTTTGTTCTGTTCCTCAGGTTACGCGCGAAGAGCTAACCAGATCTCGCCATCGTTCTCCGTCTATCCGCCGCTCCCCCTCGTCCCGCCAAAGAAAACAAAGCGATACGCTCCCAGACAGGATCGATCCGCGGACCTGTCGCCTTTACACCATCCCGCAAATCCCCTACCCTTCCTTTCGAAAGCTAAACTAGTCTTTTATTCCGTTTCGAAACGAGATGCGCACTCATGAGTCTGAACCGTAGAACTTTCCTCAAGGTTGGCAGCCTTGCCGCGGCAGCCACCAGCCTCAACGTCCTCGCCGAGTCCGAACAGGCTCCCGCGCCAAAGTCTGCCAACGACACCATCCATCTGGCGCTCATCGGAGCCGGTATTCAGGGACAGGGTGACACGCGAGCCGCCCTCCAGGTTCCCGGCGTCAAGCTCGTTGCCGTCGCCGACTGCTACGACGGCCGCCTCACGCACGCAAAAGAGCTCTGGGGTACAGGCACTGACAACAATATCGACCTCTTCACCACCCGCGACTATCGCGAGATCCTCGCCCGCCCTGAAGTCGATGCCGTCCTCATCGCCACGCCCGACCACTGGCATAAACAGGCCGCCGTCGATGCCATGAAGGCCGGCAAGGACGTCTACCTCGAAAAGCCGATGATCCACGTCTACCCCGACGGCCCCGAGATCATCTCCACGGCAAAGTCCACCAACCGTATCCTGCAGGTCGGCAGCCAGCGCGTCAGCTCCGTCATCTACGCCAAGGCAAAAGAGCTACTCGCCTCCGGCGCCATCGGCGAGCTCAACATGGTCTCCGCGCGCTGGGACCGCAACTCCGCCATCGGTGCATGGGACTACTCCATCCCTCTCGACGCCAGCCCCGAGACCTGCGACTGGCCGCGCTTCCTCGGCTCCGCGCCCAAGATCGCCTGGAACCCCGAGCACTTCTTCCAGTGGCGCAAGTGGAGCGCCTACGGCTCCGGCGTCGCCGGCGACCTCTTCGTCCACCTCTTCAGCGGAACCCACTTCATCACCGGATCACTCGGCCCCACGCGCGCCATGGCCACCGGCGGCATCCGTTACTGGAAGGACGGACGCAACGCCCCCGACGTCCTGCTCGCCCTCTTCGACTATCCCCAAGGCTTCAATCTCAGCCTCCGCGTCAACTTCGTCAATGGAGGCGAAGAGAGCGAAGGCTTCCTCTTCACCGGTTCAGAGGGAACGATGGAGATCGCAGGCCAGACCGTCACCGTCTCTCGTGTGCCGCGCGAAAAAGAGCCCGGCTACACCATCTCTACCTTCTCGACCGCAATGCAGAAGGAGTTCCTCGAAAAGTACCACCAGAAATATCCCGAAACCGCGCCTGAAGGCTCTACCTATACAGCCGTTGAGAAGTTCTCCGCGCCCAAGGGCTACTCCGACAGCGTCGACCACTTCCGCAACTTCTTCTCCTCGGTACGCACCCGCAAGCAGCCGGTCGAGGACGCTACCTTCGGCTTCCGTGCCGCCGGGGCGGCGCTGCTCAGCAATCTTTCACTTGAGAAAGGCCAGGCCATCAAGTGGAATCCCGAAACCATGAAGATCGCATAGAGGATCGTTACCGGAACAAAGTGTCATTCTGAGCGAAGCCACTCGCATTTTTTATCGCGCGCGTGTCACAGAACTTTATCGCACCGATAGAAAGAAGTGTCATCTGAGCGAAGTGTGGCACGCCTTTGTGCCATACACAGTCGAATGACCTAAGGTTTTTGCAGCAACAACCACACTCTGAGGAATATGAAAAAACTCTTCGCATCTTTTCTTCTTTCCATCGTTGCCGCAAGCCTCCCCGCTGCCGCACAGGTCCCTTCCAACCAACCCATCCGCGTCGTCATCGTCGGCCTCGTCCACGGCCACGTCAAAGGCTTCCTCTCCGCTCTACCGAAAAATCCAGCAGCCCAGCTTGTCGCCATCGTCGAGCCCAATACCACTCTGGCGAAGCAGTACGCCGACCAGTACCACCTCGACCCGTCGCTCTTCTCCACTGACCTCGAGAGCACTCTCACCTCGAAGAAGCCCGACGCTGTCCTCGTCTACACCACCATCCAGGACCACCGCCGCGTCATCGAGGCCGCGGCTCGCCACAACATCAGCTCCATGGTCGAAAAGCCTCTCTCCACCACCATGGAAGACGCACTCGCTATCCGCCGCGCCGCCCGCGAGCATCACGTCAACGTGCTGGTGAACTACGAGACCACCTGGTACACCTCCAACACCGAGGCCATCCACGAAGCTGAGGCTGGCAAGCTCGGCGTCCTTCGCAAGGTCGTCGTCCACGACGGACACGAAGGTCCCAAGGAGATCGGTGTAGGCCCCGAGTGGCTCCCCTGGCTCACCGACCCCGTGCAGAACGGCGCCGGAGCCCTCTTCGACTTCGGCTGCTACGGAGCCGACCTGATGACCGTGCTTATGCATGGCAAGGCTCCCGCCTCCGTCACCGCCGTCGTCCAGACCGACAAGCCCGGAACCTATCCCAAGGTCGACGACGACGCCACCGTCATCCTCCACTACCCCGGCACCCAGACCGTCCTGATGCCTTCGTGGAACTGGCCCTTCGCGCGCAAAGATATGGAAGTCTATGGAGCCACCGGCTACGTCATCACCGTCGGCCCCGGCGATCTTCGCACCCGTTACAAGGGCGAAAAGACCGAGTCGCAGAGCAGCGCGCCGCCACTGCCTGAGGATCAGCGCAACTCGCTCGCCTATCTCGCCGCCGTGCTTCACGGAACGATCAAGCCCGAGGGCGATCTCTCCTCACTCGATACCAACCTCGTCGTCATGCAGATTCTCGACGCAGCCCGCACCTCGGCGAAGACCGGACGCACCGTCGAACTCAAACCGCTTCCCCAATAAACGGATTCCATGCTGCCCATGAAAAATCTCTTCAAGTTCTCCGCTTTCGTCCTCATCGCCGCCTCCGCCTGCGCGCAGGATCCTTCGCACGCGACCGAGTTTCGTAAGCCAACTCCCGGCCCGGGGCCGGACGGTAAGGCTCAGCCCACCTTCCTCGCCCACCGCCTCGGCACCGACCACGCCGAAGGCATCTCCCTGCTCGACATGAACGGCGATGGCTTCCCCGACATCCTCAGCGGAGCCTACTGGTACCAGAATCCCGGCGCCAGCGGCGGCGAATGGACGCGTCATCAGTTTCGCGCCGTCGGCACCCACGAAGAGTTCGTCTCCGACTGCGGCGAGTGGATCGTCGACGTCAACCACGACGGCCTACCCGATCTCGTCACCACCGGCTGGATCTCCAACGGCCTCTGGTGGTATCAAAACCCTGGCCCATCCGCCAAGCCCGGCCAACTATGGGAGAAACACTTCATCGCCAATTCCTACGACACCGAGGGCGGAGCCTTCGCCGACATCAACGGCGACGGCAAACCCGACCTCGCGCTCGCCCACTACAACCACTCCGGCGTCCTCTGGTTCGACTTCTCCGGCCCCCAGCCGCACGGCCACCGCGTCGGCGGCAAGGAGCAGGACGGCCACGGCATCGGCATCGCCGACATCGATGGCGACGGCAAACCCGATCTCCTCACCCCCTCCGGCTGGTTCCAGAACATCGACGCCAACAACGACAAGTGGCAGTGGCATCCGGACTGGCGTCTCGGCGACGCCGGCTTCCCCATCCTCGGCTACGACGTCAACCACGATGGCAAGATGGACCTCATCGTCGGTCAGGGCCACGGCTATGGCCTCTACTGGTTCGAGCAGGGCGGAACCGCCGCGCAGCGCACCTGGACCCGCCATACCATCGACGAGTCCTTCTCCCAGTCCCACGCCCTCCGGCTCGCCGATCTCGATGGCAACGGTTCCACCTACCTCATCACCGGCAAACGCTATCGCGGACACAACGGCAACGACCCCGGCTCCTACGACCCGCTCGTCATCTACGCCTACCGCCTCAACCCTGACGCCACCTTCACCCGCATTCCCATCTCCATCAATGGCAGTGCGGGAGTAGGCACGCAGATCCTCACTCTGGACCTCGACCACGACGGAGATCTGGATATCGCAGTCGCCGGAAAAAGCGGCGTCCACTTCCTTGAGAACCTCACCATCAATAAGGTTCCCAAGGCCACCCGCGAGGAGCAGCAATGGCCGCTCGATCGCAAGTGGCCCTTCCCCGGCGAGGGCCAGGAGGTCCCCCAGGAGAACGGACCCAAGCCTTAATCAAGGAACGCGGAGGTCCATATCTGGACAATGCAGCCGCAGCCCTGCGTCCTGTATGGGGCCTTCGCGTCTATACTTCACAACCAACACACTTTGAAAGGAGACTGCCGTGCCTATGCGCCCGCATCGTCTCGCATCGATCTTTCTTTCTCTGGCTGCACTCCTGCTTCCTGCTTCGTCCTTCACGCAGGTAACGGCACCTTCCACACCGGCCGGACGTGTCCTCCAATCCTGGCTCGACTCTTTTAATAGCGGCGACCATGCCAAACTCGAGACCTACGTCAAAACCGTCGACCCCAAGCAGGACGTAGACCGGATGCTCTCCTTTCACGACCAGACCGGCGGCTTCGATCTTCTCTCCATCGAAAGCAGCCAACCACTCGAGATCAAGTTCCGCATCAAAGAAAAATCCAGCCCAACAACCGCCTTCGGCACCTTCCTCGTCAAAGACGGCCAGCCGCCGACCGTCGTCTCCTCTACTCTGCGAGCGATCCTTCCCGGTGCCGTCCTTGAAGACATCGCCCTCGACGCAGCCGAACGCCAACGCGTGCTCGACAGCATCTACAAAAACCTCGACGACTTTTACGTCTACCCCGATGTCGCTAAAAAGATGGAAGACAATCTCCGCAATCATCAGCAACGCGGAGACTACAACACCATCACCAACGGTGGCGTCTTCGCCGAGCGCCTGACCTCCGACATGCGCGAGATCAGCCACGACCATCATCTCGGCGTCGACTACGCCCCATTCAAAACCCCGGAGCCCCCGGCCGACCAGCATGGTCCCTCGGCGGAAGAACAAGCACGCAGACGCCAATCGCTCGAACGCATCAACTGCGGGTTCGTAAAGGCCGAGATTCTCCCCCACAATATCGGCTATCTCAAGTTCAATATGTTCTCGCCTCCCGAAGCCTGCGCTCCAACCGTCATCGCCGCTATGAACTTTATGGCCCACGTCGATGCCATCATCTTCGACCTGCGCACCAATGGCGGCGGAGATCCAAAGATGGTCGCCTTCATTGCAAGCTACCTCTTCGACCAGTCCACCCATCTCAGCGACATCTACGATCGCCCCAAAGACTCCACCACGCAGTACTGGACCTCCGCCTACGTCCCCGGCCCACGGTTAGCCAATACACCAGCCTTCGTTCTCACCTCAAAGATCACTTTCTCCGGGGCTGAAGACTTTACCTACAATCTCAAGATCGCCAAGCGCGTCACCGTCATCGGGGAGACCACCGGAGGAGGAGCGCACCCCGTAAGCGGCCACCGCATCGACGATCATTTCTCGATCGGTGTCCCCTTCGCCCGCTCCATCAACCTCACCACCAAGACCAACTGGGAAGGAACCGGGGTCGAGCCCGACGTCAAAGTTCCCGCAGCCGATGCTCTCGACACAGCCACCAAACTCGCCATCGAAAAAATTCGCAGCACCGCTCCAAACCCCGCCCACTGACGGATTAAGGAACCCGAACGTAAACATCAAAAGACGCTGGTCCATCGGGCTGGCGTCTATAGTGCGACCAGGCCTCCGCAAACTGCTGATCCTGCAAAAACCATCCGATCGTATCGAAGTTCTTCCCTTCGATGGCCTGGCACGGATGCTGCAGATCGCAACGATCAACCATCACCAGCGAAGGCTGAAAGTGATTCAGGTCTTCTGCCATCTCCACTCTCTGCAGCGACGAGATCGCCGCCAGCTTCTCCGGGCTGAGCTGCCGGAACGGCCTTCCAACGCCCGTCGGCCCATCGCTTTTTTACTGCCGAGGCGATCGGAAACCACAGCCCGGGGATGAAACCAGCCATCGCCCTAAACCGAATAGGAATCTGGTACATCCAGGAGCTTTTGGAAATGGTCTACAAACTGCGCCACGTG
The DNA here is from genome assembly GCA_035316475.1 of Edaphobacter sp. GTDB lineage: Bacteria > Acidobacteriota > Terriglobia > Terriglobales > Acidobacteriaceae > Edaphobacter. The sequence goes on from DATHJA010000193.1 coordinate 9,248, forward strand.
GAGGCCGTCCACCAGCGCGTGGTGTACATGGATGGATACCGGCATGGTGCAGCGTCCACCTGTCTCCGTAATCTTGCCGAAGGTGATCCGGGGCGCGGAATCGTCGCCGGCAAGGTCTCGTGCATGCGAGATGGAGGTGAAGTCGAACCATGGCAGCACCGAATAGCGAATCACATTGATCCCTGGAGCTCGCTCCAGATCGTTTCGCTGCCGTACTCGCTCCACTTCGACCGAAGCCTCGTCTACGAACTCTTTAATACGCTCGCGAAACATGTAGTGGCCGAATCCGATGGTCCCGTTCGGACGTCCCACCGCGCTTCCGCCGTTGATCTGTTCATAACGCCAGACCTCGCCGTCGACGATACGTGTTCTGAAGTTTTCAACCTGGTGAGCGGCGACGAGTGATCGATGCAGCAGCGACAAAAAAACTGACAGGCTATGCTCTTTTGCGTAGCGAAATGTACCTGTGCAGTCCACGCGAAGGCATACGCCATGGTAGGGCTCGGTAAAGCTACGAAAAAAGTCGAAGGCAGCGCTGCGTTCCCACGTCTCCAGATTGATCTTCTGTCTTTTGACTGCGATCTCCCGCATTCTCTTAGTCTAATAGCCATTCCCCGGCTCATCGCGGTGCCGCACTCTCACCGGAATCCTTGCTCCCCTTCTCCATTCCCAGAGACTGTCCCGTGCTCGTCGCCGCTTTTCCGAGGGCCTTCACGACATTTTTATAGCTCTTCGTCAGCGCATTGCCCGTATTCCGTCTCGCCTTACCCAGAGCCTTGTTCGTATTGTCGTTTGCAAGCACCAGCGCTGTATCCGTGCTTCGGCCTCCTACAGCAATGCCGTTCACGGTCGAGTTCCCTCCGTAGATCACGGCCTGCGCAGGCCGCTTCGCCGGATTCGCCCAGGCCACATCCGTCTCCGGAAGCCGTTCCAGGCGAGCAATCCTCTCCTCCGCAAAGTCGCTGCGGCGCATCTTGTCCGCCAGCGGCCACTGCGGTGAAGCCGCCCACGAGGCTCCCCCGGCCGGACGAGACAGCTCACCCAGGTTGATCACCTCGGCTGTCTTCATCTTCTCCATCTCTGCGCAGCGGTCGCCCCCGCACCCATACCGGCAAAGCTCCTCGCTCAGAAACGAGGCGTGCTTTCCCGGCGAGACCCATACGGTCGCACCCTTCTCCTCCGCCTCCACCGTCGACGCTCGCGTAATCTGGCTGGCGTCGCACACCGTATCCTCGTGTGCTGCCGCATACCAGTAGAGCGCCCGCCAACTTGGCTCACTGCCTTTTCCCTCTTCACGCCGCACCAGCACGGCGACGTGCTCGGCATCGAGCGCATGCCCCATCTGCCCACAATCCTGACGCCACAGGTGGTAGAAGTGCAGCTCCACCTCGTCTCTGTTTCCGCGGTAAGGGAAGGCCTGCCCATAGATCGTCCCATCGTCCTCTAACACCGTCGGCACCTTCATCTCGGGAGCGAACCG
>DATHJA010000194.1:0-10294 GCA_035316475.1 Edaphobacter sp.
ATGGCCTCGGGCATCGTGTATTTATTGGCATTACTGGTTGGAATGACCGTGTTCAAGTTTTTCTTTTTCGGGCGATTCGGCCAAATGCAAATTTGGAACAATCACGCGGATTCCATTCCTTTTATTCACGTGATCATCCCACTCCTTTTCTTCTTGGTCTCGATTCTAGGAATCGCTGCAATCATCGTCGGTTACGGCTTAAGCCAACGAACCAGCTGGGCACGTGTGGCCGCAATCGGCTTTGGCTGTCTGGCCCTGCTGAAATTTCCGCTCGGCACAGCCCTCGGCATCTATACGCTGTGGGTGTTGGCTCCCGCAACCTCCGCGCTGGAATACGACTCAATCGCCACGTTACCGTCCGTCTAAGCACAAACTACTGTTGTTTTTGCATAACAGTAGTTCTTTCGAAAATTGTCTTTGCGATCGGAGCAGACCGTTTCATCGTCCCGCGGAGTGGAGAAATCCGCTTCTTTACCCCGAACTTTCGTGCCGCCACCGTGTAAAACAAACGTCCGATGGGCAATCGCATCCCTGTCAAGCCCAGGAACCTCGTAAACCCATAAAAACAGACAAGATCGCGCTTGCCGGTCAGTTTCCCTCGACTTGCTACAATCAATACAGAACAGAAATCTGAAAAAACGCCCCGGTCCCCGGGGCGTTCTCTTGTTGCGTCGAAGTCCAAAGCTAAGTTTTCTGTTTCGAAGACTTTGCGCAAAAAATGGGGGTACTCCATGCGGATCGACATATCATCGATCCGCACTGAATGTCATTCGTCTAGTCGCGGCGGCCCAGCGTCGGGCGATCGTCGGAGTTGGACGGGTTATTCGGGGCGGAAGGATCGTTATTGCCTCCGCCTACGCGACGCAGCGTGGGACGGTTGCCATCCTTCTTATCGTTCAGCTTGCGCTTGTTCTCCAGGCGGGCCAGGCGCGCCTTGACATCGTCGAACTCCGAGGTGGAGACGATATAGTCAGGCCGAGCTGGCATGATGGTCGCGATCTCCTCCTCAGAGCGGGAGATGCGGTCCGGCGTCTGAGGATGATCGGAGAAGACCTTCGACAAGGTTCCGGGCTTGTGCTTTTCGAGAGCAGAGATCTTTTCGAAGAACTGGATGAAGGCCTGCGGATCGTATCCGGCCTTGTACATGTACTGCAATCCGAGCCAGTCAGCTTCTGACTCGTCGACGCGGGAGAATTTGAGGAAGGCGATGGGAATCGCGAGCTGAGTCGCCTGGTAGATGCCATAGCCGGTCCAGCTACCCGAGGTGAAGATGATCAGCGGGATGGAGCCGATCTGCGCCATGTTCATCTTGGTCATCTGGCGGGCAGCATGGTGAGCGCAGACGTGTGCCGTCTCATGAGCCATAACACCAGCAAGCTCTGCCTCCTCATCGGCGGCCAGAATCAGCCCCGAGTTGACGTAGAAGAAGCCTCCGGGAAGGGCCATGGCATTGATCTCGTCGGAGTCGATCACCTTGATGGTGAAGGGGACCTTACAGTCAGAGTTCTTCACGATGTTCTGGCCGACGCGATTTACATACTCGTTGATAACCGGGTCGGTCACCATATGAGCCGACTTCTCGATCTCCATGGAATAACCCTTACCGTTGCGAATCTCCCAGTCTGTGGAGTACCAGTTGCCGAGACCGCGTCCGCCGATATCCCGGGTTCCGATGGCGTTGACATCATCTTCGCTGCCGGCCTTGATATGCGGGTCCAGAGCCTCGCCGGGAGACGGAAGCGAGTCGGCCTTCTTGCTGGCCTCCTCTTTTGCGGCCTTTTGCTCTTCCGGGGTAGCCGTAGGAGAGCCGGGGATGGGCTTGGAGGAGCCTGGAGGTGGTGGCGGGGGCGAGGAGGGGATCTGGGAGCTGGTCTGCGCGTAGGAGACGGTGCTGAGAACGAGGATGGCGGCCAGACCAAGGTGCGTTACGGGACGCATAAGGGTGTCTCCTGAGGAGCAGCGGCCGGGCGATGGACGTAGCTCAGCAATTGCTTAGACGTAAGTATGCGCCTGAAAGTTACGGGAGACAAACGGCTAGCGGGAGGTCAAGCATTTCCCGGAAAGATCAAAGGCCCTCAAAGAGGGCCTTCGGTCGGTTGATACACGATGTGATCTTACAGATTGAATAATTTGCGGCGAACGAAACCGGCGGCTGCAAGAGCTCCGGTTCCCAGAAGAGCGATCGAGCCAGGCTCCGGAACAGCGGGCGTTGTCCCGGGATCATTGATGCCGGACATTCCGGTCTGACCAGCAGCGTTCATGATGTCAGCGGCAAAGTAATATCCGCGGCTATTGGCAGTGAAGTCGCTATAGGTAATCCCAGTGCTGTCGAAGATATTGAAGACGAGAGGACCAGCGTTATGCTTGCTGGCTCCGGGGCCAGGATTATCGATGAAGTAATCGAAGGTTCCGAGACTGGGACCATTGGTTCCGGTCGAGGAGAGGTTCACATCAGAAAGAGTCCATGGACCGCTGATGGAGGTGACGGAGATGGTGGGATCACCGGCCAGGTTGAAGGCAAAACCGGGGTGATTTCCAGATCCAGTGTCCACAAAGTACTGAGCCCCCGTGGTGAGGGAGACCGTAACCTGCATGCTCGTGGAATCCACCTGATGGAGGCTGACGTCGAAACAGCACAAACCAGCTTGAGAACCAGTAAAGATCGTATCGGCCTTTGCAGTAGCTCCGGAGATACATGCAAGGGAAAAAGCAACCGCCAGACAGGAGAGGGGCCCAAATTTCATAAAGTCCTTTCGAATTTTTCTGCACTGAAGAACAGAACAAAAAGACTAGAGCACGCGAATCTCCAAATTTTGGAGATGATGTTTTTTCAAAAAATCAGGGGGTAACACGCCCAATTAGAGATAACCCGCTCAGTTATAGGTCTCGAATTTACGGGTAAGCCTGTTTGAGGGAAATGTTTTACCCACTGAGAGCACTCCTCTTCGCAGAAAAGGAAGAGTTTAGCTACCAGCTTGAATAAGTTGTCCCGTCAGAGCCTACTTCCTGGGCTCCCGAGTGCACGTCATTGATTCCGGCCTCGGTCTGATCGATCGTCTGCAGGGTGTCATCCTGCCCTGGAACCCACGTGTCGGAGCGGTGGGTGAAGGGATCGACCGGCATGGCCTTGATATAGCCGGCCTGAACGAGATCATCGAGGGTCTGGGGGGCCTTCTGCTTGTCGACCGTGTAGGAGTCGATGGCGGAGCGAAGCGTACGGAGATCCTCCTTGAGGACCGCCTCGCGCGCGTGGCGAATGCTCTGGACGTACATGGGGACCGCGATAGCGGCCAGAAGGCCGATGATGACCATGACGATCATCAGCTCAATCAGGGTGAAGCCTTCGTCGAGCCGGGTGCGTACGCGGAGCCGGGTTCGTGCGCGGTTTGGAGTAAAAGCTACCATGTCGAATATTTTGTACCGTCCAGCGCGGTGCCATCGCTCTTGGTGTGAACATCGAAGACACCCTGACCACCGTAGGAGGTGGAGTCTGGATCGTCCTGGTTGGATCGCATCCCCCACTCGGCGTTGCCCGTCATAGGGTCGACGGGAATGCGGCGAAGAAAACGTACCTTCTTTCCCTGTACATCGACTCCGTCGACAAGTGTCTGAAGGTCCGGAGGATAGCCCAAAGAATCAGCCTTGACCTGAAAGGCCCCCTTGTCGGCAGCGTCCTTGTAGTGATCGATGGCAGAGCGCATCTCCCAGAGGTCGCGCCGCAGCTCGCGCTCTTTTTCCCTGCGGACCTGAAAGCGGGCGATGGGAATCGCAGCGCTGGCCAGGATAGCAATGATGGCAACGACGATGATGAGCTCGACCAGCGTAAGACCAGCTTCACGACCATCCTCCTGGCAGATATTCATGGTGACAGGCCGTCGAGATGCCGGGTTGTTGCCGACAATCACTTCACATGCACCACGGATTGAGAGCCGACCGCCGGAAGGTTGGCCTGTGTACTGTTTCGCGCCCCAACCTTGACCAGCGCCAGGTTGGAGTCACCCGCAGCAATGGCCTTGAAGGTCAGGGTAGCGACACTTCCCTGCCCGCTGACTCCCTGAACATTCGGAGGCCGCGATGTGGAGATCGTAACCAGCCCGTTGCCCTCGTCCCGATGGACGATCGATACCGCCTGACCGTCACGCGACAGCAGAGTTCCGGCATCAACGTTGACCAGCTGCAGAACCGCCGGATTGAACTGAAGCTGCATGGGAACCGCAAAGAGATCCCGCGCATCTGCCGCGTTCACGGCAACCTGGAAGGTGCTCCCCACAGCCTGATTCCCCGCGGGCGGAGCGACACTAAGGCTGATCGGCGGTCCCGCAGGCGCTGCCTGATTCGCGGGAGCGGGAGGATTCGGTGTCTCGACCGGCGGCGTCGCACCCGGAGGCGGCGGTTTGGGCGGCTGCGCCTGCTGCATAATCTGCTGCGCGGCCGCGGACACTGCATTCGCAGCTGTCGTAGGCTGTCCGACCGGCCTTGGCCTGCCCGGCAGCACATCCTCATCTTGACCCGTGAGCGTGGGGTCCTGACGGAGCTGGAAGGACGTACTGGTCCCGGTATCGATGGCGCGAGTGTTCAGCCGCGTAAGAACGGACTCACGAACGATATGCGGAATCAGCAGGAAGACAATCTCATTTTCCAGGACGTCGCGCGAGTTTGAGGCAAAGAAGTATTTGAAGAGTGGAAGCTCGCTCAGACCCGGGGTTCCGCTGAGGTTACGGTTGTCCTGCTTGGTGACGAGACCGGCGAGGATGCTGGGCTCCCCTTCCTTGAGCTGAAGGACTTGCTCGACCACATTCTGGCCGATGACGGGCTCCTGAACACCGGAGATGGTGACCGTGCTTTGCTGGGAGGAGACCGTCATCTTCATCTTGAGACCGACCTGGCGGTCGTAGTGAACTGTGGGGGTCATGTCGATCTCGACGCCGACATCAATGTAGGTGAACTGGGTCTGGACTCCGATACTGGCCACACCTGTCGAGACGCCGGCATTGTAAGACCCGGTGGCGATGGGAATTCTCGAACCGATCTTGAGGTTGGCACGCTGACCATCGGTCGCCCGGATTCGCGGGTTTTGCAGAATTCGGGTGTCGCTATCGGTCAACAAGGCGTCGAGAGTTGCCGCGGGAATGGTGACGCCAAAGTTGTTGGCATTGATATTGGCCAGGGTATTGAGGGTGAGGGGGTTCGTAGTTGTGGTGGTGGATGAGCTGGTCGTTGTAGTGGGATTCGCCTGCGGGGTGATCGTAATCGACTGCGGCAGCGTGATGCCCAGCTTTCGCATCTTTTCCCGGCTGACCTGAAGAATGGCAACGTCGACGACCACCTCGGGACGAGCGCGGTCTACATCGTTGATAAGTTTACGGGCGAGCAGAAGCTGGTCCGGGGTAGCCCGCAGAATGATCGCATTCTGGCTGGGAACGAGCGTGATCTTGGAACTGGGATCCAGAACATTCCGAAGCGCCGTAAGAACTTCGTTAGCGTCCGACTGCTGGCTGGCGTTGGTCAGGTAGAAGGTCTGGACAGCGAGATCGTCCAGCTCGGTGCGCTTCGTGCGGTTGTTCTGCGCGACGAAGATCGTATTCGACGTGACCGGCTTGTAGAAGGTTCCCGAAAGCGTTCCGACGATGTGCAGAGCATCGGCCAGGCTGACGTTGGTCAGGTCGATAGGAATGCGCTTGGAGGTATAGTCAGGGTCAAAGATCACATTGAGGCCGGCAAGCTTGCCAATGGCCTGATAGATGTTCTTCACATCCTCCACCGCATGGAGCGTGATCGGGTCGTTTGAGACCGGCTTAAGATCGATCGGGCCCGCAACGCTTCCGACCGTGGCAAGATCGGCGATGCCCATCTGCTGGCTGGCCAACGAGGCCGCCGAAGACGGCTGCGTGGCGATCTCGTGAGTAACGTGGTCCAGCTCCTGCTGCGCGGTCTGATTGCCCGGATCGATGGCAACGGCGCGAGAAAATTCGCTGAGCGCGTTCTGAAGGTCGCCGTTCTGACGCAGCACGCGACCGCGATCGACATGGCTGACGGCTGCCTGGAAGCGCATGAGCTCGAAGTGCGCCCTGTAACGGAGATCCTTGGGCTTCTTCACCATTGCCTGGCGATAGTCCTCGAAGGCTGCGTCGTAGTCGTGGCGGAGCTCCGCATCCTGTCCCCGCTTGTCCCACGTCTTGGCGGATTGCGCAACGGCGCTCGAGCCGCCAAGAACGGCAATTACCAAGAGAATGCCTGCAAGCGCCTGGGCGGCGCGTGTGGCGATCCTCGGGAGGGGCCTTGAGAGAGATATGGAGAGAGATGAGGGCCTACAGCGACTCATGCTGCTTTCTTCTGCGTCCTTTACACCGAAAAGAGTGAGGCGTCTGCCGGAGTACACGCCAGCCCCTGCATCTTCGCAGGGGAGGACCCTGCCTGTGGGGGCGTTGCCTTCCAGGCTGTTGCGCTCGGGTGAGTATAGCATTCGGGACTGCAGTTCCTTGTAATCTGGCGGTTAGCGATTCTGACATCGTTTTGCCCTGCCCGCCCGCATCGCGGAAAAGTCTTTGTGAGTTAGCAGGATAAACGTTCTATAGGGCTTAGACGGGACTCGGGCTGCCGGGTGAGACGCAATCTTTCTCCATGTTAAAGTAGAAGGTTCATGCCTCGCTCGCTCTCCAATCCGACAACGGCCTACCAGCCGAAGACCGTGGCGGCAAAGCCGAAGGACCGCGATCCTGTGGCTTCGGGACAGCGCGATGCCGCGGTAAACCGCGCTGCAAGCCATAATTACTTTCTGATGGACCGTTTTGAGGCTGGAGTCGCCCTGCGGGGGACCGAGGTGAAGTCCATCCGTGAAGGAAAGGCTAACCTGAAGGACTCCTATGGCCTGTTAAAGGATGGAGAATGCTTTCTGCTGAACGCGCATATCGGCCCTTTCTCGCACGGCAACATGATGAACCACGATTCATTGCGCACCCGGAAGCTACTGTTGCACAGCAGCGAGCTACGCAAGTTGGAGAGCATGACACGGCAGAAGGGCTATACGCTTATTCCGACGCGGTTATACTTTCGCCATGGCCGCGTGAAGTGTGAGTTGGCGCTGGCAAAAGGCAAGCAGGACTGGGATAAGCGCGAGACAGAGCGACGCCGCGAAGCAGATAAAGAGGCGCGGGCCGCAATGGCGCGTAACCAGCGCAGATAACCTCCCTCGCGGACGGGCCGCTCTTGATGAGCATGCGACTCTTCCGCGCCGATTCATCCGCAGTTTCACAACACGACCGGCACTTTGATGATCTGTTGTCAGGAGCCACTTTTGCCTCACGCTAGGATATTGGCATGGATATGAAGCTCATGTTTCAGGAGGCGGCCAGTTTTCAGACGCCGCTGCTGGTGGTGTTCGCCGTGGACATCGCCATCGGAAAAGATGCTGACCCGCTCATTGCCCTGCTCACGACGTCGGATGCCGTGGCAAACGCGGCAGCAGCCATCATCGCATCGGATGAGTTCAAGGGTGCGCTGGGCGAGCAGGCGGTGCTGCATGGGCCAAACGGGCTCAAGGCAGAGCGGCTGCTGATCGTGGGACTGGGCAAGGCCAAAACGCTGTCAGTCGACGATATCCGCAAGGCTGCGGGTGCGGCGGTGCGCTGGGCCAAGCCTCGTGGGATGCGTCAGGTGACAATTGCATTCCCGGAAGACCATGCTCTCTCCGACGAGCACCTCGACGACCTGCCAAGCGCCCTCCTCTCTCGCGCCCTGGTCGAGGGCGCCGGACTTGCGGAACAGGACTGGGACACCTACAAGAGCGACCGGAAGGACCGGTCGATCGAGACTCTGATAGTTGTGGCTCCGGAGGGCGAGGAGTCCACCACCCGGGAGATTCAGTTGGGCTTCGAGGAGGGCAGGATCGTTGCCGAGGCGCAGAACTTCGCCCGCTCGCTAGTCAATGAGCCCGGGAATGTCCTGACCCCGACCGAGCTTGGCCGCCGCGCCGCCGCGATGTGCGCGGAAAAGGGACTGAAGTGCGAGGTCTACTCGACGGCAAAGCTGGAAGAGTTAAAGATGGGAGCCTTCGCTGCCGTCGCCAAGGGATCGGCACAACCTCCAGCACTGATCGTCATGACCTATGAGCCGAAGCTCGAAAAGGGCAAGGTCCTGTCCCAGGATGCTCCGGTGCTGGGCCTGGTGGGCAAAGGCATCACCTTCGACACAGGCGGCATCTCGTTGAAGTCCGCCGATGGCATGGAGAAGATGAAGTACGACATGGCGGGCGCCGCGGCAATGATCGGCGCGATGCATGCCATCTCTCAGTTCAAACCCTCCGTAAAAGTCATCGGTATCGTCTGCTCGGCGGAGAATATGCCCAGCGGGACCGCATACAAGCCAGGCGATGTCGTAACGGCAATGTCAGGGAAGACCATCGAGATCCTCAATACCGACGCGGAGGGTCGCCTGGTGCTGGCCGATGGCCTGCACTACGCAAAGACGCTGGGGTGTACGCACCTGATCAACGCTGCAACGCTGACCGGAGCCTGCGTCGTCGCCCTGGGCATGATCAATGCCGGCCTGTTCTCGAACGACGAAGACACCTTTGAACGTTTTTCGCGTGCAACCAGAGTCTCTGGAGAGAAGTTCTGGCGGCTTCCCTGCACCGACGACTACAAGGACCAGATCAAGAGCCAGATCGCCGACATCATGAACACCGGCGGATCACGCTGGGGTGGCGCAATCTCCGCCGCAATGTTCCTCAGGGAGTTCGCCGAGGATACGCCCTGGATTCATCTCGACATTGCTGGTTGCGCCTGGAACGAAGAGGTCAAACCCTGGCATCCGAAGGGGCCGAGCGGAGTGGCCGTTCGATCCATTATCGAATGGGTCCGGACCTTCTCGACCACATCCTAGTCCACAAACAGAGGCGCGGCTCCATCATCGGAGCCGCAATCTCACCGAATGCACAGTTTGAGTTCCAGACATGCTTGTCAGACTGCGACATGCCATGATGTGGCGCCACCTTGCCCGGAGACCGGCGTCCTGGTCAGCAACGTGAGATTCGGCTGTGAGTAGAAAATGCGTTGTCCTTCGCCCTGTGGAGATCGTCCGACTAATCTGCCTTCAACAGAGCTGCAATCTTCCCGATTCCCCGGGCGAACATCCCTGATGGAACAATGAGGCTTACAACAATAGTCTCGCTTCCCGAGATCCCGTAAAACTCCCCCGGGTGCACAATCAAATCTCCCTGCTCCAGCAGTCTCTCCGCTCCGATTCCAACCTTCGGCAATCGAATCACCGCGCTCCAGCCAGCATCCGTTCGAAGAAGTCCGACGCCGCTCTTCTCTATCTCAGAAAGATTCATCGAAGCTCTCGACAGAATCTGCTTTTGAATCTGCTCGCGTCTCTCCAGCCATCGTGGTAAGGCAAGCTGCGCCGGAGCATTCATCGAGAGAAACGTATCGACAATCACCTCAAGGCGAGCCAATGCGGAGCCACGGTCCTGCTCTCCTCCAAAGGCTGCGATCCACCCCACCTTCATCTGGGGCAGGCCGGCAATCTTGCTCATCCCGCTCAGCACAAAGGTCAATGCAGGGTGCGGCCCCCGGGCAAAGCTCTTCATACGCTCCTCGCCCAGCGGATAGTCCAGAAAGACCTCATCGACGATCAACGCCAGGCCATACCGTGCGCAAAGCTCCTCGAGTCTGCCTCGTTCGTCCGCTCCCGTTTCGTGGCCGGTGGGATTATTCGGATTCACCACCACAATCGCCCTGGTTCGCGAGCTGATCCTGCGCTCCAATTCGGCGAAGTCGATCCACCAGCCGTAGTCGTAGAAGAGAGGATAAGAGCGCAGCTGCACATCCTCTAGCTCCGCCAGAAACTCGAAGAGTGGATAGCTCGGCTGCGCCACCAGAACCTCATCGCCCGCGTCACAGAGCAAGCGGAACAGATAGCCGTACCCTTCACTGGTGCTGGTCGTCAGAATCAGCGCGTCAGGATTCACCTCCGCGCCATGATCTGCATAGTAGGCCGCCACTGCCTCGCGCGCAGGACGGATTCCGCGAGGATCGGGATCGTAGACCAGCGCGCGGGCATCGCCAAGAGGCGTAAGGATCGACTCGGCATCGTAATCGAACCCGCATACCGTGGGGTTCGAGATAGTCAGGTCGATCAGCTTGCGGCCCTTCGATCTGGCCTGCCGGATCGCTCGGGCATAGGAGCTCTCCCCCAGGTCCCATCCCGTCCGCGATGAAAAATGCTGGCTCACATCTTCATGCTAACGGCTCTGTGACCTTGCTCCCCTACAATGAACCTATTCATGACTTCG
>DATHJA010000195.1:0-6267 GCA_035316475.1 Edaphobacter sp.
GTGCCGAAGCCGGGAACATACCGTCTGACGCTCTACTACGCCGACAGCCATGCAATTACCGACAAGCTGCAGTTGCGCGTAAACGACGGCACCCCAGCCCCCGTCCATCTCTTCAGTTATATCTATGGATCGGAGACCCTGCCCGTTACTCTGAAGGCAGGCGAAAACTCCCTCACCTTCAGCAACGCGGATCCCTCCGGGAACAAGGTGAACATCGACCGTATCCGGCTCTACCTGGAAAAGTAACCGCTGGAAAGCAGCTCGGGACGCTTCTAGCGTCCCTTCTTCGCCGCTTTCTTGACGACTGCCTTCTTTGCCGGAACAGCCTTCTTTACCGGCTTGGCGGGGGCCTTCTTCGCCGCTGTCTTTACCGGAGCCTTCTTTGCGGCAGGCTTCTTCACCGGAACCGCTGGCTTCTTCACGGCAGGCTTCGCAACGCTCTTTTTAGCAGGCGGCTTGGCCACAACCTTCGTTGCTGCTGAAGTTTTGGCAGGCACAGCCTTCTTCGCAGAAACAACCTTTGCCGGAGCCTTGGCCGCGACAGCTTTCTTCGCCGGAGCCTTCGGCGCTTCCTTCTTTGCCGGGACAGCCTTTGCCGGAACCGACTTCTCCGCACCCTTCTTGGCAACCGCAGTTTCGGCCTTCGTGGGCTCCTGCCCTTCGCCAGCGGCCGACTTCTCCGCCGCCTCGGCAGCCTTCTTCTTGGCCTTCGACACCTTGGGCTCTTTCTTCGCGCGGGCCCTGCGCAGATGTACCGGCGGAGGTGGCGCGGGCGGCGAATATGGCTCGAGAAACGCCTTCTGCTCCTCCACCGTCGATAGATGGTTATCCATCAGCTCGAAGAACAACTTTTCCACCAGATCGTCGTATCCCGGAAGGTCCGGCGTAATCCGCATCTCCTGCATTACCGTGTAAGGAATCCGCTGCCTCGCCTGCGGCCAGTCCGTATAGAAGCTCTTCAGCTTGTTCTGGACCGCGGCAGCCTTGGCGTGATGCGCCGCCCAGAGCACGGCCTCCGGACGAGCCGCGTGCAGCAGCTTCCACGCCAGCGATGGCGTCGCCGCCTCCTTGCCCGAGAGCTGCGCCGCAAATGCCTTGCCCGCTCCCTCCAGGGCCTCGATCTCCGCGACAAACCCCTGCCGGATAAAACTCTTCTCCAGGGCCACAACATCCTTGGGAGCAAGCTTCGCCGTCAGCAGCGGGAAGTTCGCCGCCGAAGTCTCGGCGTGGATTCCATGAATCTGCAGCTGCAACTGCGCGTCGCGAAGCTTCTCCAGCTCCGCCGCATTGGCCTTATTCGAAGCTACGGTCGAGCTAAGGTGCTTCATCCAACCCTCAGCCTCCAGCCGCCGCAGCACCCGCAGGGGATCCTCCTCGTAGAAGACCTCCTCGGTCTCATAGCCCTTCTGCCAGGAAGACATCGCCGAAATGTAGCCCTCTTCCTTGCCCGTCTCGTAGCGGCTGCGCGTCCGCTCGTCCATCTGCCAGCCCAGGCGGGCCATCAGCCTCACCGCCCGGATCATCCGGACCGGATCCTCGATGAAGCCGTAGCCGTTCACCAGCCGCAACTCGCGGTTCTCGATGTCGGCCACGCCGTTTAGCGGATCCATAAGCAAGCCGTAGGACCCCTGGTTCAGCGACAGGGCCATTGAGTTGGCCGTGAAGTCACGCCGCCGCAGGTCGTCCAGAATTGTCGCCACCTTGTATACCGGTTTGCCCGGCTTGGGATAGACAACCGACAGCGTCGATCCGATCTCCATCCGCACGCCGCCGGGATACTCCACGAAGAACGCCTGCGTTGCCTCGGACTCGCCGGATAATTTACCGCCGGATTTTTCTATATCTTTCTTCAGCTTGAGAGCATTTCCCTGAACCACAACGTCAAGATCGCGCACCGGCGATCCGCTCGTCAGGTCGCGTACTGCCCCACCTACGAGAAAGACTGTAAGTCCCTTGGCCCTAGCTACTTCCCGTACTCTTGTCAGTGCGTCCTGCTGCGCCTTCGAGAGCCGGTTTTCCAGAAGATAAATATAATCGGCCATATAAGTTGCAATCACTCCAAGCCGGTCTTAAACGCGATCTCCGCATGCCTGGCCCAGCGTAAGCCACAGAAAATCAATCGTTTAGAATCGTCCCATCAATGAGACACAAAAGCTGACTGTAACACAGCGTTGGTAAATTGACTACTCTTCCCTCCGCTTTTTCGGCTTAAGTCCATTGCTGCGTGCGACAATCCGCCAAAGGAGCTCATGTCGTCCGCGCATAAAAAAGTCATCGTCCGCCGCCTTCTCGGCGATACCCTCCCCGGCTATCTGCCCCTCTCCGGATTTGTGCGTCTACGTGGCCTGGAGAAGGATCGCGTCATCGACCTGCTCGACCTCTCCGGCCGGGTCCTCCAGATCACCCTCGCCGAGATCAAGCACATCTGTTACGTCCGCGACTTCAACCTCAACGACCCCATCAGCCCCGAGCGCCTCACCCGCCGCACCTTCCTTGCCCGCCCCCGCACCGAGGGCCTCTGGCTCCGGCTCTCCTTCCGCGGACAGACGACTCCCTCCACTGAGCCCGAGCAGTTCGAAGGCCTCGCCCCCCTCGACGCCACCCTGCTCGACGACATCCTCAACGACGCCGGCCTCTTCCTCATCCCGCCCGACATCCGGTCCAACACCCAGCGCATCTATATTCCCCGCTCCTCTATTGCGGAGCTGCAGCTTCTGGCCGTCATTACCACGCCCTCGCGCAAAAAACCTTTGCCCGGAGCGTCTACCGCTTCGTTCCAGGACGATCTCTTCCGCAACCTGCCACCCAACGCAAAGCCCAATTAAGGGCCCTCCCCCAGGGACAAACTTTCTGGAACCGCTGTTGCAACGCGCACGTATCTTCGAGCATGAGAACGATCCTTCCGCTGGCTGCGTTATTCCTATCGGCCGTTGCTCCCTGCGCCACACTTGCGCAAGATAGCGAACACCAATGGTCGAAGACCTATTCCGTCACTGGCAGGCCGAATTTGACCTTCGAAATCTCCGATGCCCATGTACAGGTGCGCTCCTGCGGAGATTGCCACCAGGTGCGCATTCATGTGGAGGTTGAAGGGAAAACGCTCAGCGACTACCGTCTGGAAGAAGGCCAGAGCGGCGATACAGTCCACTTCTTGCTCAAGGAGCGAATTCGCGTTGGCGCTTTCAACACCTGGCATCGCACGAAGACGAGCGTTAGCGTGGAAACGCCAACAGAGCTCGCCCTGGAAGCGCATACCTCCGACGGACACGTAGAAATCAGTGGTCTGCGAGGCGATCTCACCTTGCGGAGCGGTGACGGCAATGCAACCCTCAGTGACGTGAAAGGCAATCTGCGCGTGGACTCTGGTGACGGACATGTGCAGCTCACCAATGCCGAGGGAAGGCTCGAAGCCCGCATGAGCGACGGAAGCCTCAGCGTCGACGGAAGCTTCCACGCAATTGCGCTCCATACCAGCGATGGAAAGCTCGACCTGACACTGCGCGAGGGGACGAAGCTTACCGAGCCATCACGCATAGAATCATCCGATGGCGGTGTTCATATCCGTGTAGCGCGCGATTTCTCCGCCGATCTCGACGTGCGTACCAGCGATGGCCACCTCAACTGCTCGCTCCCACTAACCATGGATCAATACCAAAATCATGACAGCTCAAGTCACGGGCTGCACGGAAAGCTCAACGGTGGAGGCGCTCCACTTTCGATCCACACCAGTGACGGCAATGTGACCATTCAACCCCTGTAGAAACAGTTTCATGCTTCTGCGCCAAAGAATAGCCCTTTACAATCAATCCTTTGCCCCCAACTCCGTTCCCGCTTCTTCAGTCCCTATAAAATTCGCTTCATGAAGCTCGCCGATCTTGCCCAGCATCTTGGAGCCACCCTTCAGGGCGACCCCTCCGCCGTCATCACCGGAGTCGCCTCCATCGAGACCGCTGGCCCCGGCGACCTGACCTTCGTCGCCAACCCCAAGTACGCCTCGCTCGCCCGCTCCACCCACGCAGCCGCCGTCCTCGTAGAGCCGGACTTCGCCCCCATCTCCGCCTCTACCCTGCGGATCACGAATCCCTACCTCGCCTTCGCCCGGGCCATCGAGCTCTTCTACCAGCCCCCGGCCTATCTCCCGGGGATCCATCCCACCGCCGTCATCTCCCCCACAGCAAAGATCGGCGCAAACGCCCATATCGGAGCCTATGTCGTCATCGGCGACCACGTCACCCTTGGAGACAACGCCATTCTCCTCCCCCACGCCGTCATCTACGCCCATGTACATGCCGGGAATAACCTCTTCCTCCACTCCCATGCCGTCGTCCGCGAGCACTGCCAGCTGGGCGACAACGTCATCCTCCAGAACGGAGCCATTGTGGGAGCCGACGGCTTCGGCTTCGCCAAACAGGCCGATGGAAGCTGGTACAAGATCCTGCAATCCGGCCCCGCCGTCCTCGAGGACTCCGTGGAGGTTCAGGCCAACGCCTGCGTCGACCGGGCCTCTATCGGCGAAACCCGCATCGGCCCGGGGGCTAAGATCGATAATCTGGTCCAGGTAGGCCATGGCTCGACAGTCGGCGCCAACACCCTGCTCTGCGCCCAGGTCGGTCTCGCCGGCTCCACCATTATCGGTAAAGGAGTCATCCTCGCCGGCCAGGTCGGGGTCGCCGGCCACTGCACCGTCGGCGACGGCGTCATCGCCACCGCCCAGAGTGGAATTCCGGGCGACGTCGAGCCCGGGAAGGTCGTCAGCGGCTATCCTGCGATCGATAATCGCCAATGGCTTCGCGTCGTCGCCCTGGTTAATCGGTTGCCTGAACTACTTCGTGGAATCAAGGCTATGGCAAAGACTTAGCCCTCGCCCGCAAAAAAGAATACGAAAAGAGTTGTTGACCTAACTGTAATCTTCGGCATCTTATTGGCAAATGATGGATGATCCACCCGACAGCAGTGTAAGTGTGTTTCAAAGTACTTCGGATGTCCGTGTCCTTCTGCTCGACGACGAGCCGGCCAACCTGCACCTCCGCACCGCTATCCTCCGCCAGCATGGATACAGTTGCGTGCCCGCCTCCACCATTGAGGAGGCGACCGAGGCCTTCAATAACATCGATATCGCCGTGCTCGACTACCATCTGGGCTCGGGCCGCTTCGGCACCGAGGTCGCCTCGCACCTCCGCCGGCGCCGTCCGCAGGTCCCCATCATCATCCTCTCCGCGACCCTCGAGCGTCACTTCGGCGGAGCCGAGGACATGCATCTGCTCAAGGGCTACAGCTCTGTCGAAGATCTCCTCGCCGCGCTCAGCTCGTTGAAAGCCAAGCGCCTCGGAGCCCCCGTCGTCGTCGATGCGCGCGACTTCTTCTATTCCCGCATCTCGCTGGCCATCGGCTCCGACGTCCTCGTGCAGATCTTCGATGACCACGGCGTCTGGTTGTACTGCAACGATGCCGCCTCCGAATACCTCGGTCAGACCCGCGACTGGTTCCCCGGCCGCTGCGTCTTCGACGAGATGCCCACCCTCATGCGCGACTGGCGCGACGTCCTCCGTACGGTCGCCCGCACCCGCGAGACTTACATCGACCGTACCCGCCGGGGCCTGCTCGCCCTTCCCAAGACCGGTGAGCAGAACATTACCTGGAGCGTCCTCGCCTTCCCCATCACCCTTCATGACTCCCGCACCGGAGTCGTCCTCACCGCCCGCATCCTCGAACGCGCGTCCTCCTTCTTCACCTGAGCGAAGTGGCTGTTACGCTTAACCCTGTATGCATCCTCTCCGCTGCTGCCTTGCGCTGTCGTCTGTGCTTCTGCTCGCCGGTTGCCACTCTCCCTACGTCGAGGCAACTGTCTCCAACCGGACTCCCCAGCGGATCGAGCTGATCGAGGTCGACTACCCCAGCGCCAGCTTCGGAACCCAGGCCCTCGCGCCAGGAGCCGACTTCCACTACCGTTTCAAAGTCCTCGGAAACGGCAAGCTCAAGCTCACCTACACCGACTCAGCCAATAAAGAACAGAAGTCCGAAGGGCCCGATCTGAACGAAGGCGTCGAAGGTCCGCTCCACATCGTCATCGAACCCGGCAAAGTTCAGTGGCAGAACAGCACTACCGTTCACTAGCGTTTTGCCCCACAATCGCGCAGAAAATGGAACGCTCCCTCACCTGCGGCCATCTAAGCCACACATGAGTATCGAAAAAATCAAACTAGGTTCACAGGGTGCAGTCGTCTCTCACATGGGGCTCGGCTGCATGGGCATGAGCGAGTTCTACGG
>DATHJA010000196.1:0-4715 GCA_035316475.1 Edaphobacter sp.
GCCAGCGGAACATCGAAGAAGACCGCCTGCACCTCGTAGCCGAAGCTCTTGGCCATGCGGATCCACTGGCGGCGCTCATGCGGCGACAGGTTGGTGGCGTCCACGTAGTTCCACGGCATCTTGGCGATCAGCCGTGCCCGCAAAAGACTGCGCAGTGTGGAAAACACCAGTCCCTGGTACCGCTGTTCCGTGATGTCGTCGAAGAGGATCGTTCTGAGCAGGTCGCTCGAGAGTGGCGTAACGCCGCGGCGCTTGTACCAGGTCGTCTTGCCCGAGCCGGGAAGACCAATGGTCAGAACCACGAAGCCCTTCGGGGACTTCACTGCGGTCTGCTCGGCAGGCGCGACCGCAACGGAGTCCGGCTGCGTCTCGACCACCACCTTCTTCTCAGGGGTTGCGGGAGCAATCTCAGGCTCCACAACTGTTTGCGGCTCCGGTTCATGAGCCTGCGCCGGGGTCGGGTCCGGATACGAAGGCCTTAGCGGTGCCGGTTGATTTGCGGGCAGTTCCTGCCCGCTCTTGCCCGTGGACTCCGAATCATTCGGTCCACGTTTTGGGCGTCGTCTCATCTTTTCACTTATCCAATCGCGCAATTCGCGCATATGTCGCTTGTAACACACGGCCAAACCCTCCCGCAAATCAGCGAACCTGCCGCGACACCCGAATCCTTCCCGGATCGGGAGATTCAATACATCGGCCGTTCATCATCCGCTTCTACCCTTCTCCACGGAGGTAGGTATGCCATCTGAGAACGTCGAACTCGATCAGCTCCAAAACGCCTATAAAGAGGCCGTCGAAGTCTGGATCGCCGCAATCCGGAAAGAAGAAGCTCTCGCCTCAGAAGAACACTCCGTCGCCGAGATCGACCAATGGGAGCTTGCGGCCGACAAGCAGGAAGAGGCAGGCGAGAAGGTCAAAGCTGCCAAGAGCAGCTATGAGGACGCTCTTCGAGAGAAGTTCTTCAACTTCTAAACAGAAACATGGATTTTTTGCGGCGGCCGCCACCCAGGTGATAGCATCCGGCCTGATGGCGCATGCGGCTTTTCCGGCGTTCTGGATGTGCGCCTTTTGAGCGTTTTACAATACTTAAAACGTGTAAACAACACCCTCGCACCACAAGGACAGGAGCAACCGTAATCATGGCTGTAAAGGTAGGTATCAACGGCTTTGGCCGTATCGGACGCAACGTCTTCCGCAGCGCTCTCGGAAACCCTGACATCGAGTTTGTCGCCGTCAACGACCTGACCACTCCGGCCACGCTCGCCCATCTGCTCAAGTACGACTCCATCCTCGGCAATCTCCACCACGAGATCAAGCATGGCCCCGACTTCATCTCGGTCGACGGCAAGCAGGTCAAGGTCTTCGCCGAGCGCGACCCGGCCAAGCTGGACTGGGCCTCGGTAGGAGCCCAGATCGTCATCGAGTCCACCGGCTTCTTCACCGACGCGGAGAAGGCCAAGGCTCACCTCGGCTCGACCGTGAAGAAGGTGATCATCTCGGCCCCGGCCACCAACGAGGACATTACGATTGTGCTCGGCGTCAACGAGAACAAGTACGACGCGGCGAAGCACAACATCATCTCGAATGCGAGCTGCACGACTAATTGCCTCGCTCCCGTGGTGAAGGTGCTGCACGATACCTTCGGCATTGCCAGCGGCCTGATGAACACGATCCACAGCTACACGAACGATCAGGTCGTGCTCGACGCTCCGCACAAGGACCTCCGCCGCGCCCGCGCCGCGGCGCTCTCCATGATCCCCACCTCGACCGGCGCCGCCAAGGCACTGAAGCTGGTCATCCCGGAGATGGCGGACAAGCTCGACGGCTTCTCCATCCGCGTCCCAACCCCGACGGTCTCGGTCGTCGACCTCACCTTCGTCTCCGAGAAGCCGATCACAGTGGAGAGCGTCAACGCTGCCATCAAATCGGCCGCCGAAGGCCCGCTGAAGGGCATCCTGGGATACACCGAGGAGGAGCTCGTCTCGACAGACTTCCGCGGCAACCCGCTCTCCAGCATCTTCGACTCCAAGCTGACCAAGGTCATCGGGAACACCGGCAAGATCATCAGCTGGTACGACAATGAGTGGGGCTACTCCAACCGCGTGAAGGACCTGGTTCTCTTCCTCGAGAAGAAGGGCCTGTAACAGCAAAGCATTTTGCTCCCACGACACATCCTTTTCGGGGCGGCTCGGTCAATGTCTGAACCGCTCCGAAGAGGAGAACCCTCTACAACTGATCAGCATGGCTTCAATCGATCTGCGTTCCGACCTCTCCTTCTTTCGCCTCCTCAGGGACAGCTACCACCGTCTTACCGGGCTCTCTCTTCTACCCGACAAGATCGACGAATCCCACGCGCCTGAATGGCTCTACAAGAGAGCGCTCTTCGGCCTTCTTGCCCATAACACTTCGGCTGACCCCATCTTCATTTACGGCAACCAAACCGCACAGTCACTCTTTGGATACAGTTGGGACGAACTGATAACACTACCGTCTCGTCTCTCAGCTGAAGCTCTGGAGCGCGACGAACGGCAGCGTTTTCTCGAACGCGTTCAACGCAACGGTTTCGTCTCGGGATACTCCGGCATCCGAATCACAAAAAATGGACGCCGATTCCGCATCGAAAACGCAACTGTCTGGGAATTGATCGACAACACAGGAAAACATCATGGACAGGCAGCGGTACTTCCGACAGAGTCTGTGAAAAGTACTCTGTAGATTCTTACGCGGGAAGCCTGAGATGGTTACAATTTCCTTATGTCCCGCACCAACATTGCTGGCACCAGCCCCTACGAGCCCATTATCGGTTTCTCCCGCGCCGTTCGAATCGGGAATCACGTCCATGTCTCCGGCACCGGTCCTGTGGGCGCCGACGACAAGGACGTAGCCGAACAGACCGACCAGTGCCTCACCATCATCGCCGCCGCGCTCAAAAATGCTGGGGCCTCCTTCGAGCACGTCTACCGCACCCGCATGTTCCTTACTCGCGCCGAAGACTGGGAGGAGGTAGGCCGCATCCACGGCAAGTTCTTTTCGCTCATCCGCCCCGCCGCCACCATGGTCGTCGTCAAAGAACTCCTCGACCCTCGCTGGCGCATCGAGATCGAGGCCGACGCTCTCATCCCTGAGTAGACTTTCTTCACGCAATAGCTCCCCGCATCGCTACAATCGGAGCGTCATGACAGCAGCCGCCTCTACGCGTCCATCTCTCCTTCAGGTCATCGTCGGGGCCGGCCTTCTCGTTGGCACCCTCGATATTGCAGATGCCATCCTCTTCTACGGCCTTCGAGGCGTCTCCCCCACGCGCATTCTGCAAGGCATCGCCTTTGGCCTCATCGGCCCCACAGCCTTCACTCATGGAACGCGTTCCGCCCTGCTTGGACTCCTCCTTCACTTCTTCATCGCGTTTACGGTTGCAACAATCTACCTTCTTCTCAGCCGCAGACTTCCGCTCTCGCGCCGTCCATGGCTCTGGGGAACCCTCTATGGCATTGCTGTATACGCAGCCATGAACTACATCGTCCTTCCCCTGTCTCACATCGGTCTTCGTCCGCTCCCTTCTCTCGGCCCCCTCATCAATGGAGTCGCGGCACTCATCTTTTGCATTGGAATCCCTCTCGCCTTCCTCGCGCGACGTTATGTTCCATACAAGTCCTCACTTCACGAAGAAGATCACGTCGAACCGATATGATGGAATGTCAAAAGACATTCTTAACCACGAGCTGCACCGAACTCTGCCGAAAAGGAAATCAAATGTCGAAGCTGTCTATTCGCGATCTGGATCTCACCAACAAACGCGTCCTCATCCGCGTCGACTTCAACGTCCCCCTCTCAGTCGATGGATCTGACAGCGCACCGCGCATTACCGACGACACTCGCATTCGCGAGACCATCCCCACCATCGAGTACGCCCTCCGCCGCAAGGCTCGCGTCATCCTCTGCTCGCACCTGGGCCGCCCCAAAGGCAAGCATGTCCCGGCCATGAGTCTCCGTCCCGTCGTCGATCGCCTGCGCGAGCTGCTCGATCACGTCCTCGGGGACGATGAGAACGTCGCCTTCTCGCCCGACTGTATCGGCGAGATCGCCACCGAGATGGTCGCCAACCTCGAGCCCGGCCAGCCTCTGCTGCTCGAGAATCTGCGCTTCCACGCCGAGGAGGAGAAGAACGACCCTGCCTTCGCGAAACAGCTCGCCTCGCTCTGCGACATCTACATCAACGACGCCTTCGGCAGCGCCCACCGCGCCCACGCGTCCACCGAGGGCATTACGCACTTCGTTCCCGTCTCGGCGGCCGGCCTGCTGATGGAAAAGGAACTGACCTATCTCAGCAAGGCAGTCAGCGATCCCATCAAGCCCTTCGTCGCCATCATCGGGGGCGCCAAAGTCTCTGACAAGATCGACGTCATCGACAGCCTGCTCGACCGCGCCACCTCGCTGATCATCGGCGGAGGCATGGCCTATACCTTCCTTAACGCCAAGGGCCAGACCACCGGCAAGTCGCTCGTCGAGGTCGACAAGATCGACGTCGCCAAAGCCGCGCTCGACAAAGCGAAGAAGAAGGGCGTCAGCCTTCTGCTCCCCATCGACCACGTCCTCGCCGACAAGTTCGCAGCGGACGCTAAAACACAGATCTTCTCTGGAACCGGTCCCTTCCCCGCCGACTGGATGGCCCTCGACATCGGCCCCGCCTCGATCGACCTTTTCAAAAAGGAGATCGC
>DATHJA010000197.1:0-8460 GCA_035316475.1 Edaphobacter sp.
GGGCTGATTCAGCCGCTGCTGACGAAGGGTCCGGCTACCCCATCACGACGATAGGCTGGATGAGCGTGCCGGCGATGCGGCGGCCGATGGCCAGTAGGTCGGTCGGGCTGGTGAAGACCTTGATCAGTTGCGCCTGCGAGAAGTCAGGAACATTGATCTGCAGGCCGTTGCGGAGCTTGCCTGCGGTCTGCTCATCCACGGTGACGGAGGGCATCTCGGGCAGCAGGGTGCGTGGATGCGGCATGCGGGATGCAACCTCGGTTGGTGAGAGCGTCTTCAGATCGTCGATCGGGATCGCCTGCTCGAGCGTAAAGGCTCCAGCGCGGGTTCGCTGCAGCTTGGAGAGATGAGCGCCGCAGCTGGCAAGCTGGCCAAGCTCGTGCGCGACAGAACGGACGTAGCCTCCGGCGGAGACTTGAATCGTGAAGGCCGCCTCGTCTGCTTCAAGCGAGAGGAGCTGAAAGTCGTGAATCGTGATCCGCGCTGGCTTTACCGGGACCTCTGCTCCAGCGCGCGCGAGCTTGTGTGCGGGCACACCCTGAATCTTCTTGGCCGAGTAGACCGGGGGCACCTGGTTGATCTCGCCATGAAAGCCGCAAGCGAGCTGCCGCAGCTGCTCGAGTGAGTGAGTCAGCGGCTTTGCCGGAGAAGTTGGCGCACCCTCGGCGTCGAAGGTGTCCGTCGCGTAGCCGAAGCGGATGCGGCCCTCGTACCATTTCTCGGACTGGCCGAAGAACTGCGCCAGCCGTGTATACCTGCCCAGCAGCAGAGGAAGAACCCCCGTGGCCATGGGATCGAGCGTGCCAAGGTGGCCTATGGAACGCTCACCGGTGACCCTGCGAAGGATGGAGACGACGTCGTGCGACGTCATGCCCGCGGGCTTGTCGATAACTAACAGTCCATTCATTCCGTAACCCGGCCTTCTGACTAAAAGCCGTTTCCGTTGCGACGGACCAGCGAGAGGAATTCATTGCGCGTCTGGAGCTGCGTCTTGAAGACGCCGAGCATCGCCGAGGTGACGGTAAGTGAGTGCTGCTTTTCGACCCCGCGCATCATCATGCACAGGTGCTGCGCCTCAAGAATGACAGCGACTCCCTGCGGATGGATCGCCTCGGTGATGGCCTCGCCGATCTGGCGCGTGAGTCGCTCTTGCACCTGCAAGCGGCGTGCAAAGACATCGATCAACCGGGGGATCTTACTCAGGCCGATAACCTTGCCGTTGGGCACGTACGCGACGTGCGCCTTGCCGAAGAACGGCAGCTGGTGGTGCTCGCACATGGAGAAGAACTCGACGTCCTTGACGATGACCATCTCGTCATAGTCCACGTCGAACAGCGCACCGTGCAGAACGTCGGTGACATTCTGCGCGTATCCGCGCGTCAGGAAGGTCATCGCCTTCTCCATACGCTCTGGTGTACGAACTAGACCGTCCCGAGTGGGATCTTCGCCGATGCGGACGAGAAGTTCGCGATAGAGTTCCTGCGTGGAGAAATCGGCAAGAGCCGAGGGAGTTTCAAGGGTACTGCTGTTTGTACGGGCCATGTGTGCTGGGCCTTTCCTAATGGATTCCTTCAGCCGGCGTAGTCGAAGGAGTTGTTGCTCGTCTCCTCGATATGAACGCGCTCCAGGTGAGCCGCGGAGAAGCCGGCGAAGATGCGATAGACCTCAATAGATAGATTCTCCGTCGTGGAGACGCGATTCGCAAAACAATCGAGCAGGTTCAGATTGGTCTGATCAAAGCGCTCGACGACGTTCGTCTTTGCAAATGCGTCGAGGTCCGCGAGGTTGCAGACCATCCCGGTCAAAGGGTCGACCTTGCCGCTGAAGGTGACCTCGACGGTGTAGTTATGGCCGTGGCCGTGCGGATTGTTGCATTTGCCGTAGACCTCGTGGTTTCGCACCTCGTCATAGGCTTCGCTGTGCAGCCGGTGCGAGGCGCTGAAGTGGTAGCGGCGTGAGAGATAGGCCTTCATGCCTGCTCTCCCCCCGTCTCTTCCCCGTAGAAGTCGGCGAAGAGATCCGGCATCTCGTAGACGCGGACGCGGTGCAGCCGCGCGTTAGGGATCTTGTTCTTGAGCCGCGTCCAGATGGCGATGGCGATGTTCTCTGTAGTCGGGATGCTCGAGCGGAACTCCGGGACCTCGAGATTGAGATGGCGATGGTCGTAGACGCTAATGACCTCGCGTTCGAGGATGTCCTTCAGCTGCTTGAGATCGACGACAAAGCCGGAGACAGGATCAACCTCGCCAGCGACTGTCACCTCGACGGTGTAATTGTGGCCGTGTCCGTTGCGATTGGAGCACTTGCCGAAGACCCGGTAGTTCTCCTCTTCGGACCAGTCGTCGATCCAGTAATAGTGTGCGGAGGAGAACTCAGCTTTGCGTGTCAGAAAGATCATCGTGCCTCTTGCTTCTAGTTTAGATGCCTGCGAAGGATTTCGCAGGCATCAGCCGGGGGTCCGGTAACTACGGCCCTTCCAGGCAACCGTTCGCCGCATCCGGTGATGGATGGTGCTGCGAACGAGGAGAAAGACGAACAACGGAACCCCAAGGATCGAGATTGCAATATCGGGCGCGGGAAAGTTCGACCGCGCTACCCTCGCGCAGAACCGCCACAGCGTCCGCGCCCATACCAGCAGTAACGCCCACCGTTGCCAGCTCACAAGCCACGGCAGCCCCAGCGCAAGCGCAGGCAAACCAAAGTAGAGCGCAAGATCCAGCACCCTCCAGCCAGCCAGCCAGAGCGGCCGGGGAAACAGCACGGCAAGGTTCTTCGTCCAGCCCTCGATCATCGCCGTCGTCGTGCGATACATGCGCGTCGAAAGCGCATCCGGAGCGTAACGAAAACGGATGATCCTTCCACTCCGCTTGACCGTCCGGGCGAGTGCAACATCCTCAAGGACATCGGCCGCGACTGCGCGATGACCTCCGACCGCGAAATAAGCCTCGCGTTCGACCAGCAGAAACTGCCCGTTGGCGGCCGCCAGGCTGCGCGCAGGATCGTTGACCTCGGCCATACGGTAGACACTGGCGAGTTCGGAGAAGACCAGAGGCATCACCGCGCGCTGCCAGAATCCGGTGACGATCTGCCTAGGCGAGTAAGAGAGTAAGACCGCATGATGGAGCTCCGCCTCGTGGAGCGACCGGGAGAGATCACCCTGCTCGTGCACCGTGTCGGCATCAGTAAATAACAGCCACTGGCCACAAGCTGCGTTCGCGGCGGCCCAGCAGGCATTGTTCTTGCCTGTAACCTCCCTCTGATCCAGTGGAGGGGCGTCCCTTACGGTAATCCCGGCGTACTGCGCGGCAAGCGCGGAGGCAATCTCCTTCGTCCGGTCGTCCGAATCGTCGTTGACGACGATCAGCTCCCAATGGCGACCCAGCTCGAATCCAGGCACTGACTGCCCGACGAGCGACCGAAGGCAGTCAGGCAAGACGGCCTCTTCATTCCGCGCCGGAACGATCACTGAAAGCTCCAGTTCTCCGGCTCCGATCCTCTGATCCATATTCTGGGTCACGATTTCGTATTATAGGAATGTGAAGAAGCATATGCGGAAGTCATGGGTCAGTCTCGCTTTATTGTTGCCGCTCGTAGCAGGCTGCGATCGTGGACGACATCCTGAACGGGTGAATAAGGTTGCACCTCAGTTTTCCATTAGTGACGGATCGAACTCCGCCGATCTCTCCAAGCTGCGTGGGCAAATAGTGCTGCTGAACTTCTGGGCGACATCGTGTGCTCCATGCATCGAGGAACTTCCCACTCTGATGGAGCTGCACCGCAGGATGCCGCAGGTGGCCGTCGTCGCCATCAGCATCGACGAGGATCCTGAGAAATACCAGCACTTCCTCACCAAAAACCACGTCGATCTGCTCACTATTCGCGACCCTTCGCAAAGAATCAACGCCATGTATGGCACGGTGCAGATTCCTGAGACCTATGTCATCGATCGACAGGGCATGCTCCGCCGTAAATTCGTCTCCGCCCAGAACTGGACCAGCCCCGAGATCATGGACTATCTGGCGAAGCTATAGCCTCGTCGAGCCGACCGAGGGGCGGGCCGACAACAGGACCTCGCGTATATCGAATGCCCTCATGCCCGCACTGTGAGCGGCTTCGAGCCCTTCATTGGAGTCCTCAAAGACAACCGCCCGTCGAGGTACGACGCGCATCCGGTCAGCCGCCTCGAGATAAACATCTGGAGCCGGTTTGGGATGTTTCACCTCTACGGCCGTGACGATCGTATAGAACAACGGACGCAGGCGGGTCGCGATCAGAGTGGCCTCGACGTTCCGGCGAACGCCATTCGAGGCGACGGCCATCGGAACGCTTCCAAACCAGTGACGGGCGACGTCGGCAACAGCCTTGATCTCCAGGATCAGATGAAGGTTGGCGAGAAAGATCTGGTTGACGCGTTTGTAGAAATCCTCGCGAACGATGGGCTCCACTCGAAAGTCTGCCTCGTAGGCATCCAGAAGATCGTCTGGGCCAAGCCCGTGACGCGAGCTGTACCACTCCTGCTGCATGACCAGACCAAGAGGCGAAAGAGCCTGCTGGATGGAGTGCAGGTGAGCCCCTGCACTGTCCACAAGAGTGCCGTCGCAATCGAAGATGAGAGCGTCGAACGTTCCTCTTTCCAGTTCAAATTCCATTAATTAAAGATTCTACGGGCAGATTGACGCACCGTGGGGCACGGGACAGAACGCACCACAAAGAACGGCAATTTCCCCGGAAATTACCCGCGTCTTAACAACACCATTCACCGCCCTAACGACGGGTCGACCTACTGGTTGACCCCGCTGGCCAGAAAGCCGCCGTCGACAACCAGGATCTCCCCGGTAACGAAGGTCGAAGCATCACTGGCAAGGAAGATGGCCGAACCCACCAGCTCCTCCGTCTTGCCGAAGCGGCCCATGGGGGTGCGCATCAGCAGCTCTCTGCCGCGATCGCTCTCGTCCAGCAGCTTCTGGTTGAGAGCGGTGCGGAAGACTCCCGGAGCGATAGCGTTCACCGTAACCCCGCTGGAGCTCCATTCGACCGCGAGCGATTTGGTGAGCGCGCCCACCGCGGCCTTGCTGGCGGCATAGGCACTCACCTCCTTCAGCGAGATGAAGGTGTTCAGCGAGGCGATGTTGATGATGCGCCCGTAACCGCGTTCAAGCATGTGGCGGCCAAAGATCTGGCAGGCGCGCAACGTGCCGGTCACGTTGGTGTCCATGATGTCGTTCCACGTCTCCTCGGAGACCGTCAGCGTGGGCTCACGCTTGATCTTGCCGGCGGAGTTGATCAGGATGTCGACCTTGCCGAACTCCTTCAGAGTTCCTGCCAGCAGTGCCTCGAGCGAGGCTCGATCGCCCACGTCGGAGGTAAGTCGCAGAGCGCGGCGACCCTTGGACTCGATGGCCTGAGCCGCCTCTTCCACCTGTTCGGCGCGGCGCGAACTGGCAACCACATCGGCTCCGGACTCAGCAAGCCCGACGGCCATCGCCAAACCAATACCCGAGGTTCCCCCCACAACGACGGCCGTCTTGCCGGTCAAATCAAACAATGGATGCGCCATAAAAATCTTCTTCCTCTCCCCTTATTGGGCTGCCTGTGTCGGAATCTTCGCAAGAATACTATCTACAACCTGATCCGGCGTCCGATCATTCAATATACGCAAGGCATCGGCCGGAGGCTCGAGAGTCCGGAACTGACTCTGGAGCAGGTCTGGATTCATGAACTCGTGGTGCCGCAATGCGAGCCGCTTCGAGATTACCGCCGCCGGAAGATCGAGCCACACAAAGGTAATCGCTCCTGGGGGCATCGCCTCCGAGAGAGTCTCTCGATACCTCTGCTTGAGGGCCGAGCAGGCCAGGATGCCGCTCTTCCCTTCCTCATACCAGCCGCGCATCATGCGATTCAGCGTCTCGAGCCAGGGCTGGCGGTCTTCGTCGGTCAAGGGATGCCCCGCCGCCATCTTCTCCTTGTTAGCCGCAGGATGGTAGTCGTCCGCGTCCGCGAAGATGGCTCCCGTGCGCTTGGCAAGCAACTCGCCGATCGTTGTCTTGCCCGATCCACTGACTCCCATCAATACAACGATCATCTTCGTGCCGATATCCTTTCGGACTATTCTCTCAGAGATCTCTTCTGTCTAAAGTCTTCCAGTACTCTGCGATCCTTAATCCCAGATGCTGCGCAGTCTTTTACCCAAGAGCCTTGCTGTCTTTCTTTATCCCAGAAAGACCGGGCGAATGTGCCGGTCGAAGAGATTCGTCGTCACATTGCGCGCAACGCTCTCTTCATTAGCCTCGAGCGCCTTCAGATAGCGGTCTCCCATCTTGGCGGCGACTTTGAAGCCGACGTGCAGAAGCTGACGAAGGCTGGGGTTGTAAGCCGGATTGCTCTGGTCGTGGCGCAGCGCTGACACATACTGCTCGCTCGACCAACCCTCGACCGCATCCGGCGTAGGCAGCTTCGCCGCGTCGATGTCAATTACCGATGCATAGGGCTCGCAGAGCTCTTCACGATGGCCGTACGCCTCGCGGTAGACCTCCTTGGCAATCACCAGTCCCTGCCCGCCCGCCTCCGCAAGTCCTATCAGCTCCTCCAGCCACGTAGTCCCAGCCGTCTTCAGGTGGACCCCTGCGCCGGTCGAGGTCACCGCATCATGAATCGACTTGTAGATGGAAAACTTATCGGAGCCGGAGTGGACGCTCAGCTTCAGGTTCGCCGGCAGGCCATACTTCTCGACCGCAAAGGCAATCGCGGCAATGTCCTCCCGGAACTCGCGGGCAAACTGCGCGACATCTCCAACGTAGTCGACCCCCTTGTTGAAACGCCCGGTAAACTTCGGTGCGATGGTCTGGATAGGAATCTTCTCGTCAGCGATGGCTGCGAGGATGATCAACAGCTCCACAGGAGTCTGCGGGGTATCCGTCTCATCCATCGAGACCTCGGGGACGAAGTTCCCCGCGCCCTTCTTCTCGACCAGAAAGCGATAGATACGGCCTGCGTCCTGCACGGCCGCCAGAAACTTATTCGCCACCTTCGTGACGAAGGCCACATCGGTCATGAAAGGCTCGGCGATTCCCGGAATCACCACGGTTCCGATCAGCTCCGGATGATGCCCCACAAAAGCCTTCACATCGGCCGGATCCGCCGGCGTACCGATCAGCTCAGCCACATCGAGCGTAAAGAAGTCGCACGGGGCAAGGAAGCGCTCGACCGTGCCGAGGTTGATGTGGTCGGCATCAAGATAATAGTCCGCACCCCAGCCAAGCTCCCTGACGGCGGCATCGGCAGCCGTGCGCGTCTGCGCCGGATCGCTGCCGATGATATTGTGTTCGCGATTGGACTTGTTCCAGACAGGCACAACCTCCAGGCCAACCTGCTTCGCCTGAATGCATGCGGCAAGCTGCGCCTTCGCCTGGTGAGCGAAACGATCCCCTACGCCGATGGAAAATCTCGGAAGCTGTCTCATATTAATAAAATTTCACCTGCTCTAATATTGGTCCAACCACTCAACTGTTCAAGAATACTACTTTCATCTCATCGCTTTACGCAAGATCTCATGCGAGATGAATAATTGAGCGCAGATCTTTGCCAATTAATGTCGTGGACTTTGCACATGCCTGCTCGTTACTTTCGTTTCAGCAAGTCATTCTTCGAAGGGAACAACTCCCCATGTCTCTCGTTCGTACTTGTCTCCTTGCCTTTGCTGCTACTCTTGCCACCTCAACACTAGTGGCGCACGCCGATTCCTTCAGTTTTTCTGCGTTAGGAAGCGGCGGAGGGTTCAGCGGTTCGGGCGTTCTTACGACCACCGACAGCTCCGGAGATCAGCTGATCACCGGAATTACCGGCACCGGCGTTACAGGCTTGATTGCACCCGGCGGCTTCCATGGCAACGACAACCTGCTGTTTCCCTCCAGCGATCCAACGTTGGACGGCAACGGCTTCAGCTTCACCGCTATCAATGGACCCGACCACTTCAACGTGAACATCTTCAACGATGGAACAGGTTACTTCGCGTTCCTTCAGGACGAGGATCAATTCACACAAACCGTTCCTGTAACCTTCGAACTGAGCAGCAGCACCTCGCCAGTACCAGAACCGACTTCACTGCTTCTGTACGGTTCAGGGCTGATCGTTGGTGCTCTCGCCGCAGCTCGCAGAAAAATCTTTGTAAGCTGACAGTGGAACGAATGAGAGTGGGAGGCCTGCAACGGCCTCCCATTTTATTTTTGAGGCGGCTAATCCTTGAAGCGCCCACGATAGGCCCACAGTCCAAGGCCGGGATTGGAGATGTAGAAGATCTCCTCTCCATCCACCATGTTCCAGCCATCCTTGAGAACGTCCGGGTTGTACTTCGCCGTGTACTCGGCAAGATCGCCGTACTGGAAGTGCACACCCTCGATCTCCTCGCGGGTCAGGTGCCCCGGGCAGTAACGGATCGTAAACCTTCCCTCTGACGAGCCGTGG
>DATHJA010000198.1:0-3471 GCA_035316475.1 Edaphobacter sp.
GCCATCTCGATCTCGCTCGATGCCGAACCCATGCGGTGGCTGCGCTTGATCAGCCGGTCCAGCACCTCGGCAACATCGGCGGGAAAGACCTCCTCTATCGTTTGCCCAAGAAACGGCCTCTGCCCGCCGGGATCGATCATCTCGCTCAGCGCGCGGTTGGTCAGGATGATCCTGCGCTCCGCATCGAGCGTCGCCACGCCGTTTGGAATCGTCTCCAGCATCGTCTCCAGTTCGCCCCTGCGCGCTTCAAGTGCAGCATTGGCGGCGCTCAGCTGGATCGTCGACTCCTCCACCGCCCTGCGGCTCCCTTCAAGATCGGCGGCCATGTGGTTGAAACTGCGCACCAGCTCGCCCAGCTCCTGGGTCGCGCTCTCCTTCACCCTGTGCGCATAGTCGCCCGCCGCAATGGCCTCCATGGCATCGGCCAGCGCCTCCACCGGCTTGGTCACCTGCTTGGACAGATGCAGCGCCAGCCAGCTGGAGGAGAACAAGGCCAGACTCGTCATCATCAGCAGCAGAAGCATGTACAGATTCCGCAGCTGCCGCCTGCTGCGGAACAGCGTCCAGTAAGTATCCGCGGCGGCGCGAAGACTGGTCATGGTATCGGCCATTCCGTGGGGCATCGGCAGCCCCACGACCACCATCACGCCTCCCTTCGCCGTCGCCGCGCCAAGGGCGAAGTCCGTATCGCCGATGCTGAACGCGGGAGCATCGCTGCGCCGCGCCGCCGCGAAGATGGCCTCATCCTTCGACTCGCCCACCGCCGCCGGAATCACCTCAGAACCCCGTCTGATGTTCTCCCGGTTGCTTCCCGCCTCCGGGCCCCACGGTTTCACCCTCGGAGCTCCCGCCACATTCGGAACCTGGAACGACGCTACAGACTGCTGGTCGCGATAGACCACCACGAATCCGCTCTGCAGGGTGATCTCATGCCGCCGCAGCACCGCCTGCACCTCGCTCGCATATCTCCCGGCAGCCTCTTTCCTTCCGACGTCGGGCAGCGTCGTCGCAATCGCCTCCGCCTCGGCTCTTGCATTCGCCGTGGTGTACCGTCCCAGCTCGAACGCCATATTGGTGCTGGCATCCCGCATCTCCGTCACCGGTTGCGAGAACCACCGCTCCACCGCGCGGTTCAGCAGAAGATAGCTGAAGGCGAACATGAACGAGATGGGAAGCAGGCTCACCAGCAACGCTCCCCACAGCATCCGCGTCCGCAACCTTGTTCCCATCACCCGGCTGCGCTGGTCGGCATACAGCTTCAGCACGTTGCGCACCAGCATGACCAGCACCGCGACGAAGAGCAGGAATGCCACAACCGACAGACCCGTGTAGATAAAGATCTGTCCCGTCGTCTCCGGGTCGAGGAACCGCTTGTTAAAGGCATTCAGGGCCGCCAGCGCAGCCAGCAGGATAAGCAGGCAGGTTCCCAGCGCGATGCTCAGTACCTTCCGCCTGTTATCGTTCATCGAACCCCCTCCGTGTCTCGGACGGCCCCTCTACCTCTTCAACGGTTAGACCAGCCTTGCCACGCTCTTCCATTCCCTCTTCTGGGCGGCCGCAACAGCCTCATACGTCAGCACGCCCTCATAGGTATTGACGCCTTCGGCAATTCCCTTGTCCTCCTGGATCGCCGCCTTCGCCCCCAGCTTCGCCAGCTTCATCACATACGGGAACGTCGCATTCGTCAGCGCAAGCGTCGATGTGTTCGGAACCGCCGCAGGCATATTCGTCACGCAGTAGTGCACCACGCCATTCACTTCATAAGACGGATCGCTGTGCGTCGTCGCATGCGCCGTCTCGATGCACCCTCCCTGATCGATCGCGACGTCCACGATCACCGCGCCCTTCTTCATCTTCTCCACCATGCCCCGGGTGACGATCTTCGGCGCAGCGGCCCCTGGAATCAGCACTCCGCCAATCAACAGATCCGCCTCGCGCGTCGCCCGCTCGATGTTGTAGCTGTTCGAGGCCATCGTAAAGATACGCCCATTGAAGATATCGTCCAGCTCCCGAAGCCGATTCAGGTTCAGGTCGATCAGCGTAACCTTCGCCCCCATCCCCAGGGCGATCTTGGCCGCGTTTGTCCCCACAATCCCTCCGCCGATAATGCAGACCGACGCTGGTGGAACCCCGGGAACTCCGCCCAGCAGCAGTCCGCGGCCGCCGTGCTCCTTCGTCAGATACTCCGCGCCCACCTGCACGCTCAACCGGCCCGCGACCTCGCTCATCGGGGTCAGCAGCGGCAGCGTGCCCGCACGGTCCCGCACCGTCTCATAGGCAATCCCGATAACCTTCTTCTCCAGCAGGGCCGTCGTCAGCTCCTCGAGCGGTGCAAGGTGTAGATACGTAAACAGCACCAGCCCTTCGCGGAAGTGCCTGTACTCCTTCTCCACCGGCTCCTTCACCTTCACCACCATCTCGGCCAGACGCCACACGTCATGCGCCGAGCCCACGATCTCGGCGCCCGCATCCTGATACTCGTCATCCGGCATCGCCGAAAGCGCTCCGGCATCGTGCTCCACCAGCACTTTATGTCCGGCCTCTACCAGGGCCTTCACTCCCGCCGGGGTTACACCCACACGGCTTTCGTGGTCCTTCACTTCCTTCGGTACACCAATGATCATGATCGTCTTTCGCTCCACCACTAATTGTATCTAGGCTTTACTATTCGCTTCACTATTAACACTATGTGACTATTGCTTTCCGCCAGCTACCATCCCATATACTGACCGCAATGGTCTCCCCTGCACGGTATTTTGCACCCATTGATTTCAAGTCACGATTTCCTGCTCTAGATGGTATCCGGGCCCTTGCAATTGTTATGGTCTTCGCCCTGCATTACGGCGGAGGGGCCCACGGTGGCCGTCTGCTCAACCTCGTGAACACGGTACGCCTGCACGGTTGGATCGGCGTCGATCTCTTCTTCACCCTCTCCGGCTTCCTCATCACCGGCATCCTCTACGACACCAGCTCCGACTCTCACTACTTCAAGCGCTTCTTCGCCCGCCGCAGCGTCCGCATCTTCCCCATCTTCTATTTGGTTTTCTGCTTCTTCCTGATCCTCACGCCCATCCTCCACTATCAATGGCAGGCAGGCCACCTGCTCTTTCTGCTCTACCTGGGCAACTTCTCTTTGGCCGCCGACCCCTCCCTTGAGATCATCCGCTCGGCGAACCATCCCGCCTTCTCCGCCCACCTAGTCCACTTCTGGTCGCTCTGCGTCGAAGAGCAGTTCTACCTGATCTGGCCCATCGTCGTCTGGCTGGCAAAAGACCGTATCCGGATCATCCGCATCGCGACCGCCCTCTCCGTTCTCGCGCTCCTGCTCCGCATCGTCATGGTCCATTTCGTCCAGCCCACCCATCTCGAGACGTGGATGATCCATCAGCTCCCCTTCCGCATGGACGCCCTCCTCCTCGGCGCCATCCTTGCCCTCCTTCTACGGGGAAAAAACGCCGACCAGTGGCAGCG
>DATHJA010000199.1:0-7151 GCA_035316475.1 Edaphobacter sp.
CGAGTCCTGGGGGTCATCGGAACCCATACGATCGAGGAGCTTCACGAGGCCGACTGGGTGGTGCCTTCCCTTGAAGGGGTTGTCGCAAAGTCCAATAACGGCGGACTGGAACTCACGTTCTCGCCCGAGCCCCGCTAGCGAGTCAAAAGAGATTCGACCAGACGAAGATCTTCTTCAGTATCGACCCCAATGGTGTCGTATGGAGTGGGCTCGACATACAGGCTGACACCGTTTTCAAGGAAGCGAAGCTGTTCCAGCCGCTCGGTGTGTTCAAGCGTGCTGGCTGGCAGTGTGGGAAAACGTTGAAGCGCAGCCTTGCGGTAGGCATAAAGGCCGATATGCTTCCAATACTTCGTGGGGTTGCCGTCGCGGTTGTAGGGGATGGTGGCGCGAGAGAAGTAGAGCGCTCGCCCGTCGGCGGCGGTGACGACCTTGACCGCGTTGGGATTGTGGATGTTCTCCGGGGTGCAGAGCACCTTGAGCGTCGAGACCTCGACATGCGATTTCGCGAACGGCTGAAGCAGCGCCGTCAGATGCTCCGGTTTGAGCAAAGGCTCATCGCCCTGAATGTTGACATAAATGTCTGCGTCCACCAGCTGGGAGACGGCGTGGACGCGGTCGGTGCCGCTGGGAAGCGTGGGCGAGGTGAGCTGGCAGGGCCAGCCATTCTCCCGGCAGAGCTCTGCAACCTCCTCGGAGTCGGTGGCGACGAGAAGCTCATCGAGCTGGGGGCAGGCGCGGGCAGCGTCCCAGACCCAGGCGAGCATGGGCCGGCCGGCGATAGGCCGAAGAATCTTGCGGGGAAGGCGGGTGGAGGCCAGGCGCGCCGGGATGACGCCGACGACGCGTAAAGGATGGTTCTCGTTGAGCTTTTCCGGTCCCATGGAATCAAGTATGATGGTATCTGGCTGTGCCGCGGCGATTCTCCTCGATCCGCATGTTTCTGATGGGCGCGGTCTTCTTACATTGGCGGTGTAGCTCAGATGGTTAGAGCGACGGACTCATAACCCGTAGGTCGACAGTTCGATTCTGTCCACCGCCACCAAGCTTCCAATGAGAACAACCGAAGTGTTGTAATTCTGCCCGTATCGCGGAATCCCGGTACGAGAGTATCATTTTGTCAGCGAAGTTCGTCTAACGCCTGTTGGGCGGTGTTTTTTGCATCGCCTGGAGAGTTCTTTACCTATGCCGAAGATTTCGAAGATCCTTCTGCTTTCCGTCTCTGTGGTTCTGGTGCTGACCGTATTTCTGGGTGTTAACTCGAGCGGTGTGAGCGCCGCGACCGACGACCAGGAGGGGGCCTATCGCCAGATCAATGTGTACAGCGAAGTGCTGCGGCACATCCAGACGGACTATGTGGAGGAACCGAACATCCCTACTGTGACGAACGGAGCTCTGCGCGGACTGCTGGAGTCGCTCGATTCGGATTCGAGCTACCTGACTCCGGAGGACTACAAGGCCTTCAAGGAAGACAAGGGCGGCAAGGCGCAGGTGGGGATCAACGTCTCCAAGCGGTGGGGGTATGCGACAGTTGTATCGGTTGTGCCGGGAAGTCCCGCAGACAAGGCGAACCTGAACGATGGCGACATTATCGAAGCGATCGGAACGCAGGACACGCGAGACATCTCTGTGGCAATGATCCGCATGATGCTCGAAGGTGCACCGGGCAGCGAGCTCTCCGTTTCGGTGGTGCGACCACGCAAGTCATCCTCATCCCCGGAGAAGGTTACGATGACCCGCGTGGTGACGACGATGCCTCCGGTGGCGGAGACGATGTATGAGAACTCGTCGATCCTGTACCTGAAGCCCGGCATCCTGGATCACGACCATGTGCAGCAGGTCGAGGGCAAGCTGAAAGGGATGTCGAAGTCAGGCAACAAGAAGATTCTTCTGGACCTGCGGGATGTGGCCGCAGGCGACAATGCCGAGGCTGTCCGCATGGCGAACTTCCTGCTGAAGGCGGGGACCATCGTGACGCTTGAAGGCCAGAAGGTGGAGAAGCAGACATTTGCCGCCGACTCCTCGAAGTCCATCAATGCGACCTCGCCCGTTGTGGTGCTGGTGAATCGTGGAACGGCCGGTCCGGCCGAGATTGTTGCCGCGGCGCTGATGGATAACAAGCGTGCCGACCTAGTCGGAGAGAAGACCTTTGGCGAGGGCTCGCAGCAGAAGACCTTCGAGCTGCCCGATGGAGCGGCGTTGATCCTGTCAGTTGCGAAGTACGAGTCGCCTTCGGGCAAGAAGCTTGAAGATGAGGGTGTGACGCCGGGGGTCCAGGTGGTCTCGAATATCGACGATAACGCTCCTGTGGATGAAGACGCCACGATGCCGGATTCGCAGCAGCCGGTGACGAAAAAGCCCAGTGTCTCGGTCGACGAACAGTTGAATAAGGCTCTGGATCTGCTCAAGAGCAAGGCTGCCTGAGGGTTTTCTTCCGGCGGATACCCGATCGATCCCAAGAGGCTCTTTCAACAGGCGTTATCTGCCTTGGCGCGCAGATCATGCTATCGTGAAGGGCAGTGCCGAGCTTATTCAGACGCGAAGATGTGGTCGCGCGGGACACTTCCGAGCCAGGATGGCAGAAGCTTTTCGAACGGCTGATGGCAGGACCGGAGTACC
This sequence comes from Edaphobacter sp., assembly GCA_035316475.1. Lineage (GTDB taxonomy): Bacteria > Acidobacteriota > Terriglobia > Terriglobales > Acidobacteriaceae > Edaphobacter. The sequence continues at coordinate 2,620 of DATHJA010000199.1, forward strand.
CCAGCCGCAGGCGAGCCCGCCTTGTTACCTTCTACGTCCTTCTGGGACTGTCCGCTGTCTTCGGAGCGATGTGCGGGCTGATGCTCGTCTATTCGATTGATCTTCCTGAGGTAGACGATCTCACGCGCTACCGGCCGAACACCACCACGGAGCTGCTGGATGTACATAGTCGGCCCTTCGGCTCCTTTGCTCTGGAGCGCCGCGTCGCGGTGCCGTATTCGGAGTTTCCCCCAGTTCTGAAAGACGCCATTCTTTCAATTGAAGATAAAAGCTTCGAGAGCAACTGGGGTGTGAACCTGGTGCGCGCGGTGGGCGCGGCCTATCGCGATCTTCATTCGCAGGGAAAGGCGCAGGGCGCATCGACGATAACGATGCAGCTTGCGCGGAATCTCTTTCTTTCGGCCGAAAAGACCTATGGGAGGAAGTTTCAGGAAGTCATCCTCTCGATGCAGATCGAGAGGAGATTTACCAAAAACCAGATCTTCGAGCTGTATGCGAACCAGATCTACCTGGGTCGTGGGACCTATGGATTCGAAGCAGGGGCGGAGTACTACTTCAGCAAGCATGTGCGCAACCTGACGCTGCCTGAGGCAGCTCTGCTGGCCGGGCTCCCGAAGGGGCCGGAGTATTACTCTCCTGTGCGCTATCCGGAGCGTGCCCTGAGGCGGCGCAACCTCGTGCTGAGCGAGATGCAGCAGGATGGGAAGATCACCATCCGGCAGGAGGAGGAGGCGAAGATCGCCCCTCTGGGGCTGCGCATCGAGACGCCGCCGAACAGTATCGCTCCTTACTTCGTGGAGGAGGTGCGGCGGCAGCTTGAGAAGGAGTACGGGGTCGAAGAGGTCCACGGAGCGGGGTTGCGGGTTTATACGACACTCGATCTCGATCTACAGGCCGTGGCGAACAAGGCGGTCCTCGATGGAGCGGCAGCTTATGAGCGGCGCGAAGGATGGAAGGGAAATCTGCCGAATGTAATTCTTGCCGGCGGTGATGTGGAAAGCTATAAGCATCCGGACTGGGTCCAATCCATTGGGAAAGATGCCTATGTGCACGGTGTGGTGACGTCTGTCGAGCCGAAGCGCGTAACGGTCAACCTGGGGACGCAGGTCGCCGTGCTGACCCCCGAAGACTGGGTGTGGACACAGTATGCGGAGGCGGACAGTTTTCTGCGCAACGGCGATCTGGTCTATCTGAGGATCGAAGGCCAGGGCACGGGTGGAGCGTGGAAGGCCTCGCTGCAGCAGGACTCGGGCGCGCAGGCGGCGCTGATGGCGGTCGACAACGCGAGCGGAGAGGTTGTGGCGATGGTCGGGGGACGCGACTTCGCGCTGTCTCAGTTCAACCGCGCCACGCAGGCAAAGCGTCAGGTAGGTTCCTCGTTCAAACCGTACGTTTACACCACGGCCATTGAGGCGGGCGCGAAACTGACGGACATCATTGTGGATGGCCCGACGACCTTTCCCACACCGAACGGGCCGTATACGCCTCATAACTATGAGGGAAACTATATGGGGCCGATGTCGCTGCTGTACGCCTTCGCGGAGTCCAGGAATATTCCCGCGCTGAAGCTGGCCTCCCATGTGGGGATCCGAAAGGTGATCGAGACGGCTCACCGGTTCGGGATTACCAGCGACATTCCTCCGTTCCTTCCCGTGGCGCTCGGTTCGGCCGACATCACGCTCTACGAACAGGTTGGAGCGTACAGCGTCTTTCCCAACGATGGAATCCGTATCGCTCCGCACTACATCCGTAAGGTCTCGCAGGCGGACGGTCTTCCGCTGGACGAGAAGCCGACCGACGTGCGCGAGGTGATCTCGGTGGAGACGGCGCGGACGATGATGCAGCTTCTGCAGGCGGTGGTGCGCATGGGAACCGCTGGTCGGGCCTCGCAGCTGAACCATCCTCTCGGAGGAAAGACCGGGACGACGAACAACTATACCGACGCTTGGTTTATCGGCTTTTCGCCGTCGGTGACCTGCGGGACCTGGATCGGCTACGATACCCGGCAGTCCCTGGGCGATAAGGAGACAGGAGCGCGAGCCGCTCTCCCGATCTGGATGGACTTCATGAAGGCCGAGATCGCCAATAAGCCCGACGAGGTGTTTCCGGCGGAGGGAGCCTTGAAGAAGCCTCTCAAGGTGGCCGTGAATAAGGCGGCGCAGGAGAAGCCTTCCGGCGATGACTCCGGGAAGACGTCTGTTCCTTAATTTCTACCTACCCCCTCCCCCCTTTTTTGCGCAAAGTCTTCGAAACAAATGATATAGGTCCGGACTTCCTGTTCCATCCGGAAGACAGAAAAACCCGGCTTGCGCCGGGTCTTCTCTTATTTCCCTGATTTAAGTCTAGCAGGGGGCTAAAGGTGAATCGGCAAATTTATATGGTTTGGTTTGTTAGGGTTAGGTCGTTTTTGGGCTTGACAGGCTGTTGCGTGCGGGCGGTTCGAGCTTTGCTCGAATGATCCCACTCATGCCGCGATGGAGACTGTTACGAAACTCATTGAACCGTCCTTCCCGTCGCTTGACACGTCATCGGAGATGTGTGTAGTGTGTCGATAGACTAGTACACTTCGGTTGTGATTTTTCGACTAAACCCAGCTTCCGGCATACCGCTCTATCTCCAGCTCATGGAGCAGGTGAAACACGCGGTAGAAACAGGTGCGCTACGAGAGGGTGATCAGCTCCCTACTATCCGGAAAGTTGCCGAGGACTTGGTCATGAACCCAAACACCGTGGTCCGTGCATACAGAGAGTTGGAACACGAAGGAGTCATCGCTCTGAAGCACGGTTCTGGTGCGTTCATCAAAGGATCGATAGAAGGCCGAGCCAGCCTGATCCGTAAGGCACAGGTGGTGATTGGATCCGCGATTGAACGATTGTTCTTGATGGGACTGACCGAAGAGGAGATACGCAGAGCCGTTGAAAATGAGTTAGGGCAGGCTGGCGCAAAGCAGGGATCGGTAGCAGGAAAAGAAAGGAAGCTATGACCGACTTCGTCATCGAAACAAGTCAACTCTGCAAGTCTTACAAGGATAAACAGGCATTACGTGGCTTGGATCTGCGGGTGCCTGCTGGAAGCATCTTTGGTTTCCTCGGCCGCAATGGTGCAGGCAAAACTACCACTATAAAAACTCTCATGGGCCTGTTGCGGGCGGACAGCGGCAGCGCCCTCGTGTTTGGAAGCCCCGTCGCCGACGCGGACCACTCCATTGAGATCCGCCGACGCATTGGCTTCGTCACTGAAGACAAGGAGCTCTATCCGTACATGACTGTGGAGGAGATTATTCGCTTCACTCGTCCACTCTTTCCTAAATGGCGGCACGATCTCGAACGACACTATCTGGAGATATTCGAGCTTCCCCTGAAAGGCAAAATACCGGACTTATCGAAAGGGATGCGGTCGAAGCTGATGCTCCTGCTGGCCTTTTCGCGAGGTGCCGACCTGCTGATCCTGGATGAGCCAACCGATGGACTCGATCCTGCCGCTATCGAGGATGTATTGCGTGAGCTGGTTACCATGGCCGCCACGTCGGGAACAACCATGTTCTTCTCCTCGCACCAGCTGGCGGAGGTCGACCTTATCGCCGATCACATCGGAATCATCGATCAGGGCAGAATGATCGTTTCAGGCTCGCTGGATGACATCAAGTCACGCTATCGAAGGATCCGTGTGGTGCTCGAAAATCCTGACGAGTTAGCACTGCGGTGGGAGGACGGAGTTGAGTCGGTTTACCAGGAAGGACGCGTTGTCTCACTCCTTGCAAGCCGGAACGTAGATGGCATCTTGGAACAGGTGCAGTCCATACCGGGGGCCGTCGTCGAGCGCTACCCGGTGACTCTCAAAGAAATCTTTCTGGAACACGTGAGGAATAACTGACATGTTTTGGTACAAAGGATGGCTGGAAACCCGTTTTAAGCTGTTGTTCCTGGTCGGTTTCGCGACGTTTCTTCTGTTCTTCCAGCATTCGGTCCGGAATGCAGCAACCCCGCCAGGCGGTAAGAACCCGGCCCTCGGATTCGTCTTGTTCTCAACCCCTTCGCTTGTCCTGATGCTTTGCGCGATTCTGGGAGGTGCGGGAATCGCCACGCAACCTTCATTTCAGGCAGCGAAAGGTCTCCACGGTTCTATGCTTTTCACTCTCTCGCTGCCTGTAAGCAGGCTCCGTTTGCTTGCGATCCGAGCCACTATCGGATGGCTGGAGGTGGCCGGCGTAGTTGTGGCGCTTTGCTGCGGAATGTGGCTGGTATCACCTTTATTCAGGGCCATATCAACGTTCGCAGAAATGATGGCGTATGCGGGAACGCTCATCGCCTGTGCTTCGGCGTTCTATTGTCTTTCTGTGTTGCTGGCTACATTCCTTGACGACCAGTGGCGTGCATGGGGAACGATGTTGGCTTCTGCCGCGTTGTGGTTGGTGTCTGCCCGCGCGCCTTTGCCGGCCTCCGTCAATATCTTTCATGCCATGCGAGAGGGTTCGCCTCTGCTCGCACACACGGTCCCGTGGACTGCAATGGCCTTCTCGTTCGGCTTAGCCG
>DATHJA010000200.1:0-5108 GCA_035316475.1 Edaphobacter sp.
CTGAAATTCCAGACAATTCGAAAAGAGACCATCCGGGCCACGACTCGTCCAATGAGACGAGCGCGGCGAGGCGAATCTTTGTAGAATATTTTCGGAGCCAGTTGCCCTGCCTTCGCGGTACAACATTGAGGAAGCCGGCACAAGACCGGCAGGAACGATGGGAGATTTCCCCAGGAAATCGGCGGTGCGAGCGAAAGGGCTCGGCCGTCGTCGAGGCAAAGCAGCTTAAATGGCGAATACTTGGCTGAATTCAACGGATGAAGAAACCAGGGATGCAGGTCCGACGCTGCGTCCGGCCGTAGAGGCTCCGAAGCTGAACGAAGAGACGGAAGGCTCGATGTGGGCCTCGCTCATTGGGAACCTGCGCGACCTCTTCAATCCCGTGAAACAGGCTCCTTTGAATCTCGAATCGAAGCCGATCGAGAGCGACCTCGTTATCGAGGACGAGGGAGTCTTCACCTCGCTGAAGAACAGCATCGTGGACGTCTTCTTTCCCAAGAAGCTTCCTCCGCTGGTGCTGGAGTCGACGCCGATCGCGGTCCCGGACCTTCTGAGGGCGAAGCAGGACCCCAAGGCGACCGGATCGGCCATTGCGATCTATGTTCTTCTGTTCCTCCTCGTCGCCTGGTTGTTGCACAAGAAGGTTCCCTTCGCCGCCCCTGTAAAGCAGCCGGAGCTGACCAACGTGACGATTCCGCCGATGGCGCCGATGAAGGCGCAGGCGATGGGCGGAGGCGGCGGCCAGCGTGGACCGACGCCGGTGACCAAGGGAACGCCGCCGAAGTTTGCCGACACCCAGATTGTTCCGCCCAAGGCTCCTCCGCTGCAGGACCCGAAGATCAAGATCGAGCCGACGGTCGAGGTCCAGAAGGACGTCCACATGGCGTCGAGCATTCCGCAGATCGGCATGGCCAACTCGCCGCTGGTGGGAATGTCGATGGGCAACGGCTCGGGGACAGGGCTGGGCTCAGGCAATGGCTCGGGCATCGGGCCGGGCTCGGGCGGCAATACGGGTGGTGGACCGAGGAGAATCGGCGGTGGCGTCTCGGCCCCGCAACTGATCTTCTCGGTGGAACCGGAGTTCTCCGAAGAGGCTCGCAAGGCCAAGGTCGCGGGCAATGTGCTGGTGAATCTGTGGGTCGACACCAACGGCATGCCGAGCCATGTGCGCGTGGTCCGCGGGGTGGGCATGGGACTCGATGAGAAGGCTGTCGAGGCGGTACGTCAGTATCGCTTCAAGCCGGCGATGGAGAACGGAAAGCCGGTTCTGGTGGAGCTGAACGTCGAGGTCAACTTCCAGATCTTCTAGGGTTCAGGGAATAGGAAGTAGAAAGGTGAAGGGCCTGCATAGAAGCAGGCCCTTCACCTTTGGGTTGGAAGTGAGTTCAAGCAGCGCGTGTGGCTGGGCTGTTGTGCGAGACCAGGGGAGTGGCCTTCCGCGACAGCTTCACACTGTTGACAGTGCTGGAGTCGAGACGGAAGCGGTCCACCTGCTCTTCGAGCGTGGCGGCGGTGGTGCGCAGCGATTCGATTCCCGCAGCGGTGGTGGCCATCCCTTGCAGGTTTTCGTTGCTGAGCGAGTGGATGGAGTCGAGGCTTGCCGAAGACTGATCGGCTGCCGCGGCCTGCTGCGAGGCTGCGATAGCGATCTGGGTGATCATCTTGTCGACGCGCTCGGCCATGCCGATGATGCGCTCCAGAGCCTCGCCGGCCTGGTTGGTGGTGACGACACCCTGCTGCACGGTGCCGGTGCCGCTCTCCATCGAGGAGATGGCGACACGGGTGCGGTCCTGAATCTCCTGAATCATGGTTGCGATTTCGCCGGTGGCCTGAGCGGTAGACTCGGCCAGGCGGCGGACCTCGCCGGCGACGACGGCGAAGCCACGGCCATGGTCGCCTGCGCGGGCCGCCTCGATAGCGGCGTTCAGGGCCAGCAGGTTGGTCTTGCGGGCGATCTCGTCGATGACGGTGACGATCTGCGAAATGCGCTTGGAGTCCTCACCTAACAGACCGACGGTCGAGGAGGTTTCGGTGACGGCCGTGGCGATGGAGTGCATGGAGCCGAGCACCTGCTTGACGATGTCGCCACCCTCACGCGCGGTCTGGGCTGCCGAGCGCGCGGTCTCTGCGGCGGACTGCGTATGACGCGAGACCTCGGCGATCGAGGCCGACATCTCCTGCATGGCGGTGGCCGCCTGCTGGGTCTGCTGGCTCTGCTGGTCGATGCGGCGGTGAATCTGGTCGGAGGCTGAACGCATGGAGGCAGTGCTTCCGGTAAGCGTCCCGGCGGTCTGGACGACGGTGCCGAGGATCGAGCTCAGGTTGGATTGCATCGCCTGCATGGCCCGGGCGAGCGCTCCAATCTGATCGCTTCCGTAGAGATGGTTGAGCTCGGCCCCGGTCAGATCGCCCTCGGCGATGGCATCGGCGCGCTCGGCGACGAGATCGATGGAGCGGGTGATGCGGCGGGAGAGCGTGAAGGAGATGAAGCCGCCCACGAGTGCTCCGAGGATGGTCGCGATCCACAGCGTCCAGAGCGTGGCGCTGTTGGCGTGCTGAAGCTGCGAGATCTCCATATCTGCCTGGGTCATCTGCGATTCGCCGAGGTCGCCGCTCATGGCGAAGAGCGACTTCTCGAGCGGAAGGATCTGGTTCTGAAAGGTGTCGTAGGCCTGCGCGGTGCCCTGCGAGGTCTTGGACTCGTTGAGCTGCTCAACCTTCTCTTCAAGCGCCCTCAGGTTGGAATAGCCAGTGTCGATCTCGCGGATGCGGGTGGCGTCGTAACCGAGGTTGTACTGGCTGGCATACTGGCGGAGCTTTGCCAGCGACTGATCGGCCTGAGTCAGATACTCCTGACGGGCGCGGCGGTAGGCTGCCGCGGAGGCCGGGTCGATGCCGAAGAGCATGTAGGACTCCAGCGCATGGATGCTGTAGACCATCTGCATACGCAGGTCGCGCGTGGCGGCGTTGATGGGGATGTGCTGGGTTGTGGCGCTCGTGGCCAGGCGGTTCGCCTCCTGGATGCGCATGGTTGCCGTAAAGGCGCTGAGCAGCATGGCGAGAATCAGAGCGCCTGTTGCGAGACCGAGTTTCTGTTCGAGTTTCATGAGCCTTCCCGTCACTGATGAGGATGGATGTTTCGTGGATGGAGAAACGATTAATTGCCGGCGAAGTTGACGTCGACGGTCATGCTGGTGGTCTCCGTTGCGGGCTCGAAGCGCCAGCGCTTGACGGCGTCCTGAGCGGCAGCTCCGAGAAGCGTGTGGCCGGACTCGATCTTGGCATCGGCGACCGAGCCGTCGGGAGCGACGGTCAGCTGAACGACGACCACTCCGCTGACGTGCATGCGGCGGGCAAGCTCCGGATAGACGGGCGGGACCTTGCTGACGATGGCGCGGCGGCTGCCGGCCTGAGCGGTTACGGAGCCCAGAGCTAAGACTCCGAGCAAAAGAAGGGAAGAGAAGACTCGACGAGGGTGCGTCACGGTTTTTTGCCTCCGAAAAGAGATTTCAGAGGCTGTATCGGCAGAAAGGGGCTACAGCTTTAGCCGCCGAGACGGTGACTAGACCAGGGCCGGTGCGGTGATCTCGGCGAAGGTAAGGTTTTCGGCTGTACTTCCGGTGCGCTGCTTCCAGTCGAGGAAGAGCTTGCCATAGCTGTCTGTGAGGCAGGTAGCGGGATCGATAGAGAGGCGGGCGAGGGTGCGGTCGATCCAGTCAGGCGGACCCTCGAGCTCGGCATACGTTCCGATGGGGGTCTCATCGACGACGACGTGGGCGGAGGGCTCGTCGGCGTGCGACCACTCGGTGCGGTACTTCTCGTAGACGAAGGCGGGGGAGTAGCCGAGGCGCTCGAAGATGGCCGCCAGCGTGGGGCCATCGCCGACGGTGGTCTCGGTCTCGATGCGGACTTTGTAGCGGGAGGCGTCAGGAGCGCTGTGGGGATCGGCGAGACCCTTGTGGGTCACGATGCAGGTATTGCCGTACTGGCGGATGCGAAGGATTTCGGTGCGGGCGCGCAGGTCGCGCGAGGGAGTGTCGTAGAGGGTGTTGTGTTCGAAGGTGCGTGGAGTGTCGATGTGAAAGCCCAGCTCGAGGAGACGTTTCTGAAGGGCTGGGGGCTCGGAGATGGGGAGCTTGAGTTCGATCTCGGCTTTCGACATGGGGTGAGTATACGGCGGTTCGGTCTGCTCTGACGGCGATAGGATGGAGATATGTCCGGTGGAAAAACGGAGCGTTTATCGGGGATGGAGGGAGTCGCGCGTGCCGCGGAGATTCTGCACGCGGGCGGAACCGTCGCCTTTCCTACCGAAACCGTCTACGGCCTGGGGGCGAATGCTCTTGATGATGCTGCGGTTGCGAGGATCTTCGCGGCCAAGGAACGGCCCGGATGGGATCCGGTGATCGCGCACGTCAGCGGCAGGGAGATGGTGGACCGGGTGGCGGAGGTTCCGGCGGAAGCGGAGCGGCTGATGGAGGCGTTCTGGCCGGGCCCGCTGACGCTTCTGCTGCCGCGAAAGGCTGCCGTTCCCGATCGGGTGACGGCTGGAAGACCGCTGGTGGGGGTGAGGATGCCGCGTCACGATCTGGCGCTGGCGCTGATTCGCCAGGCAGGGGTTCCGGTGGCGGCTCCGAGCGCGAACCGGTTCGGGAGGACGAGCCCGACGACGGCGGCGCATGTGCTCGAGGATCTGGAGGGGAGGATCGATGCGGTGCTGGATGGTGGCGCGACCGAGGTGGGGGTCGAGTCTACCGTCATCGGGCCTGCGGAGAATGGAGCGGGCTGGGTGATCTATCGTCCGGGCGGGGTTTCGCAGGAGGCTCTGGAGGGAGTGCTCGGGGAGGTTGCGGTATTTCAGCCGGGGGAGCAGGCAAGCGAGCCGGAGAGTCTGCCCTCGCCAGGAGTCGGGATCCGGCACTATGCTCCGCGGGCGCGGCTGGTGCTGGTGAGTGGAGGGGAACTTGCTCAGGCAGTTGCGGGTGGTGGACCGAAGGTGGGGGTGATGCTTCCGGAGGGATGGGAGACTTCCGGCGCGGCGTTTGTCTATCGGTGGGGCGCGTGGGGGGATGGCGAGGCTCTGGCTCGGCGGTTGTTTGCCGGTCTGCGGG
>DATHJA010000201.1:0-14031 GCA_035316475.1 Edaphobacter sp.
CTCCAACGAAGACCACCCTCGCCCCCTTCCTCTCCGTCCGCAACGGAGCCAAAGCCGTCGACTTCTACAAAGCCGCCTTCGGAGCCGAAGAACTCTTCCGCTTCGAAGACCCAATCAACGGTATTGTTTGCAATCTCGCCATCAACGGCTACGGCTTCTGGGTCTCCGATGAAGCCCCCGAGTATAAAAACTTCAGCCCCGAAACCCTCAACGGCGGCACCGTCCGCATGATCCTCACCATCGAGGATTGCGACGCCGCCTTCGATCGCGCCGTCGCCGCAGGAGCCACCGTCGTCTGCCCTATCCGAACCGAGCACGACTGGCGCATCGGCCGCGTCCTCGATCCCTTCGGCCATCACTGGGAGATCGGCAAGCCCCTTCGCTAACCATTTCAAGATGGGAAGAATCCTCCAGCCGTAATGAAGACCGACGAATGCTGTATAGAGAACCAGCCTTATTGGCATAAGATGTCGGCAACGCAGAATTCCGGGGCCTTGCTTGGACATTCATACTCTGCACGTTGAGCATGCCGTGTTTCTCGCTTTATATACCGTCCTCACGGTAGCCAATTCATGGCTCTACAAGGGGATGAAGGGAGTCCGCTGGTTTTCGCTCTATAGTGCTCTGGTCTTCCTGGGAGCGACTGCCGTCGCTCTTCGGGGCCATATCCCTGACTTTGCTTCGATCGTTCTGGGCAATCTATTTGTCGTTGCGGGCTACTCGGCGCTGCTTCTCTGCCTGGCTGACTTCCTGGGAAACCGCAAGATCTCCCAGATCTACTTTCAGATGAGCCTGCTGCTGCTGGCGATTGTCACCATGCTGCAGTACGGCTGGCTTCAGCCCAATACGAGCAAGCGGCTTATCGCTTACAGCATCGTGCTCGCCTGCCAGCACGCCCAGATCGCCCTCTTTCTTTATCGCAACCGCACTCCGACGCTGCGCATTCCTATAGCGTCCATGACGCTGATGATGTTCGGACTCTTCCTCGCCAATCTCATCCGCATCGCGGGAGTCGTCATGCACGGCGCGCCGCACAACTATCTCAATGCGGGCGCATTCCTGCAGTGGGTCCTGATCATCAACTCGTGCCTGCAGTGGGGAGCCATGGTCGCCTTTGTCTGGATGACAGCCGCAACGTTGCGCGGAAAACTTGAAGCTCAGGCCGCGACCGATTCTCTGACCGGAACGCTGAACCGGCGCGGCATCGAGCTGGCCGCCGAACAGTGCATCTTTGCCTGCAGGAAAGACTCTTCCCCGCTCTCCGCCCTGGTCATCGACCTCGATGACTTCAAGCGCATCAACGATTCCTTCGGGCATCACTGCGGCGACGCCACGTTGATTGCCGTCGCCGCCTGCCTGCAGCGCGGCATGCGCAAGGGAGACCTTCTGGCGCGCATCGGCGGGGACGAGTTTGCCGTGCTGCTGCCGAACACCTCCCACACAAAGGCCGCGGCGATCACCGAGCTTCTGCGCGAGTCTATCGCGAAGACCGAGATTATCTACGGGATCGTTCAGATGAGGGTGACCGCGAGCTTCGGACTCGCTGAGCTGCAACCCCAGATGACCAGCTGGGAGCAGCTCTTCATGCGGTGCGACAAGGCTCTCTATGAAGAGAAGCAGTCCGACGCGCCTGAATTTCCGGCGACGAATTTGCCGAATACCAATCTGGGGCTCTTCGCCTGATTCTTGCGATGTCTCGATAGACGCCGGAGTGCCTTTGAAGCACTCCGGCATCGTTTTATTTGCTGGTATTAAGGACGAGTACCGTTGCGATGGGATCAAGCCCCTTGGCTGGCAGCTGGACATCGAGCGCGGTGCCGTTCTGGGTGAACTTGAGCGGCTTGTGCGCGGAATCGGCCAGCAGGTAGGCTCCGGTGACTTTGCGCGGCATCCTGTCCACGTGGAACTTGCCGGTCCAGTCGAAGATCTCGACGTAGACCTTGTTGCTCTTGGTGGTGGAACGCCAGTTCCAGGTGGGGGTGAACTTCTGGCGGCCGTGGCTGTCCTTTTCATTGCTGAAGGTTCCAGTGGGCGTGTCAAAGATAGTCGCCGAGGTTCCATAGATAGCCTCGCCGTTGACCTTCATCCACTTGCCCATAGCCGCCAGACGCTCCACCTCGGGCTGGGGCACGATGCCGTGGGAGTCGGGACCGATGTTGAGGAGGTAGTTGCCGCCCTTGCTGGCGATGTCGATGAGGTTGCGCAGAAGGGTCTCGTCGGACTTGAAGTTGGTGTCGAAGGATTTGTAACCCCAGGTGTCGTTGATAGTCATGCAGGATTCCCAGTCTTCTCCGGGAAAGCCCTGCGCCGGGACGTACTGCTCAGGAGTCTCCGTGTCTCCCTTGTAGGTTCCGCCGAGACGGTTGTTCCAGATGAGGTTGGGGTATTTGTTGAGGAGTTTGACGACCTCGGCAGCACGCTCGGGGGTCATGACTTTGCCGGGTGTATCGAACCAGACGACGACGGGGTAGCCCTTGTAGTTCTCAAGCAGCTCCTTGATCTGGGGGATGGACTTGTTCTTCAGGTAGTCGTCGAAGGAGCCATCCTGCGCCTTGTCCCAGTGGCCGGTGTCCTTGTCGTGGTTACCGCGGACAGCTGCGCCGCCACCGGGCGCGGTCCAGTCCTGCGACTGGGAGTAGTAGAAGCCGAGCTTGATTCCCTGCTTGCGGCACTCTTCGGCGAGCTCCTTCAGCGGGTCCCGTTTGAAGGGAGTGGCCGCAACAATATTGAAGGGATCGGCCTTGGAATCGAACATGGCGAAGCCGTCGTGGTGCTTCGCGGTGATGACGATGTACTTCATGCCGGCGCCCTTGGCGAGAGCAACGATATCGTGCGCGCTGAAACCGGTGGGGTTGAACTGCGAGGCGAACGCCTTGTAGTCGGCCACGGGAATGGAGAGGTCGTTCATGATCCACTCGCCGATGTGAGTAGTGCGCTGTCCTTTCCACTCGCCTGCGGGGATGGAGTAAAGGCCCCAGTGGATAAACATCCCGAAGCGGGCCTCACGCCACCAGGCCATGCGGGCGTCGCGCTGAGCTGGAGTCTCGGTGTCCTGAATAGCAGGGACCGGATGTCTGGTGGGCGTGGTGTCAGGCTTGCTGCCTTGAAGCTGGGCATAGCCTAGCGACGCGGATGCAAGAAGGAGACCGGTTGCGATGCTGCGGTGCAGGAGATTCACGGAGATTCCTTTGAGTGAATTTAACGCACGGGAATTATAGGTGAAAGAATATATTCATGGGTGCAAATAACTTTTTTAGCTGATTCCGAAGGATCCTCAAGGCGGAGTTATTATCGCACTGGTGAGCGTAGAAGAGTCGAGCACGGGAGACGCACGGGCGATGGTAGAGCGGCTGCGGAGCGGCGATATGCGCGCGCTGGCCAGGGCGATCTCGCTGGTGGAGGATGGTGCAACAGGAGCTGCTGCCCTGCTGGCCGAATGCAGGCGCTTTACGGGAAAGGCCCTGAAGATTGGAGTGACCGGGCCGCCGGGAGCGGGAAAGAGCACGCTGGTGGACCAGATGGCCCGCTGGCTGCGTGGGCGCGAAGAGACAGTAGGAGTAGTGGCGATCGATCCTTCGAGTCCTTATACCGGAGGAGCGTTGCTCGGGGACCGCATCCGGATGCAGGAGCAAGCAGATCCGGGGATCTATGTGCGTAGCATGGCTTCGCGTGGCGCGGTCGGGGGCGTGGCGTCGGCCGTGCGGGATGTCTGTGACGTGATCGAGGCCTCGGGGCGGGGATGGATCCTGATTGAGACAGTGGGTGTAGGGCAGGATGAGGTGGAGATCGCGCGGCTGGCCGATGTGACGGTGCTCGTGCTGGTCCCAGGCTTGGGAGACGACGTACAGAGCCTGAAGGCAGGCGTGATGGAGATCGCGGACGTATTCGCGGTCAACAAGAGCGACTGCATCGGAGCAGAGAGGGTGGCGGCCGAGATCGTCGCGATGCAGGGGCTCTCCGGAGAGAAGACTGAGTGGACTGCGCCGGTAGTACAGACGGTAGCGACCACGGGCGCGGGTGTAGCGGAGTTGATGACGGAGATTATGCGCTACCGGGAGCATCGCGCGAGCGAGGGCGCGACTGGCAACGATGGCTGGTGGAAGAGACTGCGGCTCGATCATCTTGGAGTTGCCGTAAAGAGCATCGCTGGCGCGCGCGGATTTTACGAGATGCTGGGGATGACGGTGGAGCATGAGGAAACCGTGGAGCATGAGCAGGTGCGCGTAGCGATGCTGCCCATGGGAGAGAGCCGCCTGGAGCTGCTGGAGCCCACGGCGGAAGACTCCGTAATTGGGCGCTTTCTGGCGAAGCGTGGCGAGGGGTTGCACCATATCGCGGTGAAGGTAGCGGATGTGGACGCGATGTTTGCCAGGCTGCGGGAGAACGGGGTGAGGCTGGTGAGCGACCGGGTTCGCGTGGGCGCAGGAGGACACAGGTATTTCTTTGTACATCCCTCTGGCACGGGAGGCGTATTGGTGGAGATTGTAGGAGAGAGATGATGCGGCTGCTGCTGATCGATACATGTGGAAGTGAAGGAAGCATTGCACTGGCCGAGGGCGAAGCAGAGCCGAGGATCGTTGCGTCGGATACGCTTCCGGGACGAAGTGCTTCGGAGAGGCTGATTCCCATGATTCGGCAGATGCTGGAGGTTGAAGGGTGGAAGCTCAGCGATCTTGCGGCGATCGGCGTGGTCCATGGGCCGGGATCGTTTACCGGAGTGCGGGTAGGACTGAGCGCGGCGAAGGGGTTGAGCGAGGCAGGGCGCGTGCCTCTGATCGCCGTATCGCGACTGGCTCTGCTGGCGAATGCCGCCGGAGAGATCGAAGGCGATGTCTGCGCGGTGCTCGATGCAGGTAGAGGTGAGTTCTACTGTGGCAGGTATAAGCACCGGCAGAGAAGAAGCGAGGCGCTGCTGACCGCCGAAGAGATCGCAAGGGCAAGCGATGAAGTTGGCGCGCTGGTGGTGTGTGAAGAGAGCGTCCGAGAGGCTCTGGGCGCTCTGGGACCTCTGCTGGTAAACGAGCCAAGGGCCGCGGATGCTCTGCCGTTTGTTGCGGAGAGAGTTGCCAATGGACAGTTCGATGACTCGGCTACGATCGATGCTAACTATCTGCGCAGAACGGATCTGGAGATCTCCGCGAAGATCGCCGAGAGGACCGGCAGGTGAGCCTGGAGTTCAGGATACGAGCAGCTCGCACGGACGACATCGAATCCGTAATCGCGCTCGAACGGAGCATCGCGAGCGCTCCGCACTGGCCGGAGGCGGAGTACGCAGCCATTCCCGGGGCAGATGCGGGAGGAGCTGTGCGCCGATGTCTGCTGGTGGCAGAGCGAGGCGCGAAAGAGCGGCAGGGCGATCTGATCGGATTCGCGGTGGGAAAGGTCATTGGGGCAGGAGCAGGCGCGGTAGCGGAGCTGGAGAGTGTCGCCGTCGCGGAGCAGGCCCGAAGGACCGGGGTCGGCAGAGCCCTGTGCGCGGCAACGATCGAATGGTCTCTGGCTGAGGGAGCAGCAAATGTAGAACTGGAGGTTCGCTCCGCAAACACCTCTGCCATTGCACTTTACGACCGCCTTGGATTTGTCCGGACCGGCCTGCGGAGGGGATACTACCGCGATCCGGAAGAGGATGCTGTCCTGATGCAAAGGCAGATTTAAAGGAAAACGGATCGGGGCTTTTATCGCAGAGCCCTCATGCGGAAAAACGGTGGATAACCTGCTTTGCCTCATTTTGGCAGGCTGTGGTAGCTTGTTGAGCCAGCGTTGGGAAGTCGAATGCGCTGGAGGTATCTATCCGATGCAGACTGCGAAGTATATGGAGCTCCCGAATGCCACATCGCATCCATCCATTCAGCAGCTTGCGCAAGAACACAGCCTTTATGACCGCAGGCTGGATACATTGCGCTCTAAGTTGTTCTTGACCGAACCAGAGAAGCTGGAAGAAATACGACTTAAAAAGCTGAAGCTCAGCCTGAAGGATGAGATGGAGCGGCTTCGGCGCACGGAAACATCGGAACGCATGGAAACATCGGAATCAGTATCGCAACATTGATTCCGGGCTGATCCGGCCTGCGGGGCTCAAGGGCGCATGCGCCAAGGGGTCGTGTGCGCGCATGGCCGTATAATCGAGTCACTTATGGTTCGTGATGGATATTTTTATGCGCTGGGGCTGGGGGTTGTGGCAGCGGCGATCTGGATGCTGACCCACTCCTTCCTTCTCCTGGCGCTTCCGGTGCTGCTTGCGGCATTTTTCCTGTGGTTTTTCCGCGATCCGCAACGGACGATCCCGGTGGGACCGGGGCAGATCGTATCTCCCGCGGATGGCCTGGTCACCGATGCGGAGTGGATTGAGACGACCGAAGGAAGCCGGCTGCGGCTCAGCATCTTTCTGAATGTCTTCGACGTGCATGTGAACCGCTCTCCTATTGCCGGAACGGTGAAACACGTCGAGTTTCGCAAAGGGGAGTTCCTCAATGCGATGAAAGCTGAGTCGGTGCTGCATAACGAGCAGACGTTGATTGTGATCGACGCGGGCGGCTACGAAGTGAGCTTCAAACAGATTGCCGGCCTGCTGGCCCGGCGCATCGTGTGCAATCTCAAAGTGGGCGACAGAGTAGCGCGAGGACAGCGAGTGGGTCTGATCAAGTTCGGATCCCGCGTGGATGTTCTGCTGCCGGGTGAGGCAAACCTCATGGTAAAGACTGGATCGCGTGTCCGGGGAGGGGCCTCGGTGCTGGCCGAGATTGGAGAACCTGGCAATCATCCGGCCGAGTCTGCCACGGTTGCGGTGGCCTGATGGGGGCGGGACCATCGGAGATGGCGGGAGCCGGCATGGCTGGCAGAGAGAGACGCCGGCCAAGCCGGGGCATGTACCTTTTGCCCTCACTGTTTACCGCCGGCAACATCGCCGCGGGATATTACGCGATCACGCAAAGCATTCAGGGCTCGTTTGCCGACCCGTCGTTCTTCGACCGGGCGGCTCTGGCTATCGGCTTCGCCGTACTCTTCGATGGTGTCGACGGAATGATTGCGCGCCTTACGAACACGGCAAGCGACTTCGGTCGCGAGCTGGACTCGCTGGCTGATGTGATCACGTTCGGAGTAGCTCCAAGCCTGCTTGCATACATATGGGGCTTCCGGATGCTTCCCATGATGGAACATCCCTTCCTGCGCGCTCGTATTACTCATGTCGGCGTCTTTGTCTGCTTTCTGTTCCTGATCTGCGGTGCAAGCCGGTTGGCGAGATTCAATATCAGTGTGAATCCGCAGCCGCGAAATCCGGGCAGGCCGGGAAAGAAGTACTTTGTCGGGATGCCGATTCCTGCTGGCGCGGGAGTCATTGCATCTGTGGTGCACTTTGAAAATGGATCCCCCATCGCGGATCCTCGATGGTCAATCGTCTGGCTCTGCCTGATCTTCTTCACGGGCTTTTTGATGGTTAGCACATGGCGATTCTGGAGCGGGAAGGAGATCAGCCTAGGGCAGAAACATCCTTTCCAGCTTGTAGCGGTGATTGTTGCGGTAGGGGCACTGATTGCGCTCTATTCCGAGTATGTCTTGATCGTTGTCGCACTGGGGTATCTGGTTTCCGGAGTCCTGGCGCGGCTGGCTTATTCGTGGGGACAGAAGAGACGACGGGCAGGCGCAACTCGCCTGGGATCGAACTGAAAAAAAATCAGGAATCGCAGAAGGGTGGAGATGACGAGCAGGATCTATCGGATCGGGGTTGTGGGAGCAGCGTCTTTGGCCGGCAAGGAACTGAGCGACGAGCTGGCAGAATCACCGCTGGCCACCTCTAATATAGTGCTGCTCGAAGACGAAGATGAGACGGCGGGCAAGCTGGCAGCCGCAGGAGACGAAGCCGCTTTTATCCAGAAGATCGAGAGCGGATCGTTCGAGCATATGGACTTCGTCTTCTTCGCGGGAGACGGCCAGATGACCTTGAAGCACTGGCAACAGGCCCGTAAAGCCGGGGCAAGCATCATCGACCTGACATACGCTCTCGAAGAGGAGAAGGATGTGCTGGTCATGTCGCCGTGGGTAGGCGAGGCACTGGGCAAACAGGATTCACTTGGCGCCGAGCTCCACCTGGGAACGCAAGCCGTCATTCCGGCGCATCCGGTGGCGGTGATGCTGGGGCTGGTCGCAGCCAGGATTCAAGCACGGCTGCCCCTATCGGGATTGGCCGCCACGGTGATGGAGCCCGCTTCTGAGCACGGACGCGCCGCGATGGATGAGATGCACCAACAGACGGTGAGTTTGCTGTCGTTTCAGGAGCTTCCGCGAGAGCAATATGACGCGCAGGTCTCGTTCAATCTGCTGCCGGCGTTGGGCGCTGCGGCCAAGGTTGGGCTCGGCGCTACCGGGAGGCGAATCGAAAAGCAGTACGCGGCGCTCTCCAATGGCGCATTGCCGCCGCTGGCATTGCAGATTGTGCAGGCTCCGGTCTTCCATGGCTATGTTGTCTCAGTGTTTTTGGAGACCCAGGAGCCGACGACGGTGGCAGAGATAGAGCGAGCGCTGGAAGGAGAGCATATCGATCTGGTCACAGATGGATCGGAGCCTCCCAGCAACCTGAGCGCGGCCGGGCAGGAAGAGATTATGGTTCGTGTGACAGACAGCGGCATTGAGCACTCGGATGGGGGAAAGCGGTTCTGGCTGTGGATGGCTGCCGATAACCTTAAGCTGACGGCGCTGCATGCAATTGCCTGTGCTGGAGAGCTGCGGCGGCTGCGGCCCTCCGGAAAGGTGCAGTAAACCGCGGACACACGATGAAGCGCGCATTCCGACAAGAGGACAAGAGATCTAAGGGAGGAAGAGGGGAAACGTGCAGGAAAACGAGAACAAGCTGTATCCGGCAGATGATAGCGGAATGCGCATTGGGATTGATCTGGGAGGGACCAAGATTGAGGCGCTGGCGATCGATGCACATGGGCAGGAGCTGGCCCGGCATCGCGTCAACACGCCCCGAGACGACTACGACGGCACGGTTGCGGCCATCGTAGGACTAGTCCATCTGCTGGAGTCGAAGACAGGCCGGACGGGGAGTGTAGGGGCGGGAATTCCGGGAAGCATCTCGGGGAAGACCGGGCTGGTCAAGAATGCAAATTCGACATGGCTGAACGGCCGAGCGCTGGACAAGGATCTCTCCGCCGCGCTTGGACGAGAGGTGCGGCTGGCCAATGATGCAAACTGTTTGGCAGTCTCAGAGGCAACGGATGGAGCGGCAGCAGGAAAACATGTTGTCTTCGGCGTCATTCTGGGAACAGGCTGCGGAGGTGGAGTGGCCATCGACGGCCGTGTGCACGCCGGACCGAATGGAACGGGAGGCGAGTGGGGACACAATCCCCTGCCCTGGCCAAAGGCGGAAGAGAATCCTGGCCCCCTGTGCTACTGCGGCAAACGAGGCTGCATGGAGATGTGGGTCTCTGGCACCGGGCTGGCGCGAGACTACCAGGAGACGACGGGCAAGCAACGCACGGCACGAGAGGTGATTGCAGCATTCGAGGCAGGAGAAGAAGACGCACTCCAGGTTGTGGACCGGCTGGAAGACCGGCTGGCACGCGGACTGGCAACCATAGTCAACAGTCTCGACCCGGATGTGTTTGTGCTGGGAGGCGGACTTTCTCTGGCGCAGCACCTCTACCGAAGCCTGCCCAAACGAATCTCAACCTATGTCTTCGGAGGCGAGTACGACACGCCAATTCTGCAGGCGAAGTTCGGGGATTCCAGCGGCGTGCGAGGAGCGGCATGGCTGTGGCCTCTCACGCGGTGAGGTCCGCAGGAAATGACGCAGCTATGCGATACTAGACTCTGTTGATTCCGATCAACACGAGGCCGAATTTCCCTGCACTCTTTCGCAGGATGTTCGGCACATCTTCCCCTAGCCGGGATGGCGGAACTGGCAGACGCAGCGGACTCAAAATCCGCCGAGGGCAACCTCGTGGGGGTTCGACCCCCCCTCCCGGCACCATCGATCTTGTCCGTAAACCTCATAAATGACCTCTGCGAGATCGTCGGCGTACCCATTCCTATCGTTCCCGGACCAAGCCTGGCTGGACCGGCCATGGCCGCGGCGGTCGTGCGCAATCACGCGGAAACCATTCTGCGCGAGGAACATCATTTGGCTGTCCCATGCATCGGAACTCAGCGGCCATCGGTGTGAAAACGTGACGATCGGGCCTTTGCCCCAGTCTTTGTAGTAGATGGTCGTGCCATCCTTTACCGTAATCGTGCTCATATGAATTTCTCCTTGGTTTGCTCAAGCAAGCTGCTGCGCGGTTTCATGTTTCAGTTAGTGGCCACTAGCACCTGGGCGCCTTTGTCCTTCACGAGGAATACGACGAATTTCGCCAGTTTGGTTTGGCTTGCGTTCCGCCCAACGACGTAGACATCATCGGGGCCTTCATACAGGGAAGCGAGCAACTAACCGTCGACGAACGTGACCGTCTCGTCGAGCGGGGAGCGGCCCGTACGGACGTAACTCACCGCGGGGTCCTCGTACCCGATCGACATACCGCAGAAGAGGATGAGCCCGTCTGGGGGTGACAGGAACTCAGCGACTGTCTCGCGAACCTGCGACCACGCCATCTGTGGGCAACTGTGCAGCCCTTCGGCGCGGAGCAGCAGCATGACGGTCTGCAGATACATGCCTATGTCGGCCCATTGGGGCAGGCCCATGTCGGGGTCGATGTAGCAGAACAGGGCGGCGGGAGCGCCGAAACACTTCCAGTTGCCGATGGCCGCCCGCTGGCGCGCTTCCAAGTCCTCGCGCGCAATGCCGAGTGCGCTGTAGCGCTCCCTGCCGAAGGCGGATCGGCGCTCTCCGTACGGGGACTTCAGCACGGGCGGGTACATCTGGTACTGCCGCTCGTCCCAGGGGTCGCCGTGGGACACGCGCTCAACGGCGTGCGTCTTGAGCTCGGCCAGCGGCGTGCCGGTCAGCACGTAGCTGTTCCACGGCTGGATGTTCGATCCGGACGGCGACCAAGCCGCGGCGGGCAGCACGCGCTCCAGCACCACCCTCGACACCGGCTCCTCGGTAAATCCGCGCACCGCCCGTCGGCTTGTGACTGCCTCATATACGTCCATCTTCACCGTAATTGTGCTCATACAAAGTTTCTCCTTAGGTTTGGGTGGGCAGAACTACTCACGGTTTCATGTTTCAGTTAGTAGGCACCAGCAGGGGAGCGCCCTTGTCCTTCACGAGGAACACAACGAACTTCGCCGGTTTGGTTTGGCTTGCGTTCCGTCCAAGAACGTGAACATCATTCGGGCCTTCATAGAAGGTCTGACCGGCTGTCAGGGTCGTTTCCTTTCCGCCTTTCAACTGCATCACGATCGAGCCTTCCAGCACATAAACAAATGCATGTGCGTTGTGCCGATGAATCGGATCCGAAGATCCAGGAGGATACACCACCGTGATCATCAGACCTTCTTTACCAGGAAAGTCTGGAAGATCTTTCGACATGAGCGGTGTGACTTGAGCCTCTTGTGCTACCAACGTGCCGGACATGAGACATGCCAGCGCCAAAATTAGTTTTGTGAACGTCATAAAAATACCCCTCGTTTGAGCGACGCCATTCAACGCGTCGTGTGTATTGGTTGGTACTTCGCCGTTATCGGTGGTGTCGTGAGCTCCTGTTCGGCGCGCACTCAGCCCGTTGATGTCGCGGCGAGCCTGCCGGCCATCTGACTTATGCAGACAGAATGCGAGTTGAGTGATCGAGTCGTGTTCAGACGACGCTTAGTGGCCCGGTGTACTTTCCCATATCCATTCGCCGGTGGGGCTCACGATGGCGATATTAGCTAGCCTTCTTCTGGCTCTCTTCTTCCTTGTTTACTGCGGGCTGAGGCGCGCTCGGAAGTTGTGCCGCAGGGAGAGTGAGCCAGGTTTTGAAACTGGTCTCGCCGAGTCGTGCGTTACTGCCCGGAACCAGTGTTCTCTCGCTGAGCTTTGCCCCGGAGTAGAGTGCATTTGGGTCGACGATGACTTCGCGAGGATCTTTGAGCGAGGCCAGGCGCTGTCGAACCAGTTCATCGATGCGAAACTCCTCGGGACCTCCGATTTCGACGGTGCCGTTTACGGGCTGACCTACTGCAACTCTGCCCACGGCACTTGCGACATCGTCGGCGGCCATCGGCTGGAAGAGCGCATGCGGCAGGCGCACCTTGTGGCCATCGAACGAGATATCGGCGAGGCCCTTGAGAAACTCGAAGAACTGCGTCGCCTGCACGATGGTGTAGGGGATTGAAGATTCTCTGATCAGCTTTTCCTGAGCGATCTTGGCCCGGAAGTACCCGCTTTCGGAGAGCTGGTCGGTTCCCACGACGGATAATGCAACGTGATGCTTTACCCCTGCGGCCGCTTCATGGGTGAGGAGGTTACGGGTGGATGTAACGAAGAAGTTCAGCACGGCCGCGTCCTCCCAAGATGGGGAGTTTGATACGTCAACGACTACCGAGGCACCTTTCATCACTTCGGCAAGTCCCTCGCCGGTGAGAGTGTTGACGCCAGAATTCGGTGATGCCGGTATCGCTTCGTGTCCGTGCTCACGAAGCTTGCTGACCAGCTTCGATCCGATGAGCCCAGTACCGCCGATGACTACGATTTTCATAATCCTTCTCCCTTCAATTTCGAACGGTGTTTTCACATGTTCCGGTCGTACTCGCTAAGACCGAACAGTGTGGCGTTTTGTGACACGAGGCTGTGGAATTTGTTGGTTTCGTCGAGAAATATCAAGCGCTGTTTCGTGACCAAGCACTGTTTCGTGAAAGATTTCCGAAGGAGAACATAATTGGAATGTGAACGTATTCGCAAAATAATCGGAGCACCCATGTCACAAAGCGAGGGTCTGATCGGTCTTCCTTTGCGAGCTCGAATGCATCGGCACGGAGAGGAAATGACAACAATCATCATTTACGAGAGTGACGGCGAAGACATTCCAAGCGAGACAGAGGCTTACTACGAGGCAGTTGCAGGTCAGGAGGAGATATATCTCGAAGAGACAGAGGAGAACTGCGACTGATTTTAAAATCCGAAGATCCGCCTCCACCGCGAAGCGAGAGTCCCGATCAGCAACGAGAGCGGGCCGCTGAAGAACTTATTACCGGCGATTCGGATGATCCTCCACTCAGCGACGAGGGAGTGGAGGAGTTGCTTAAATGAACAGGATCAAAGGTTACTCGAGGATGAGTCTAAGAAGGATGGGGCGAGCGTAGATTCTACGCAGTTTTACGGCAGCGATGCGTCCTTTCACCTGGCGCAGATTCCTTTCGAGGCTAACCGCATGCCAGAAAAGACTTTCACGTGCACCCGATATCGCACAGCTTGGTCGATGCATGCGAATTGCCATGGCTGGGTGCCCCCGGAATGACTCGGCTATTGAGAGCATTGCTATAGGCAGTGGCACACTACGGTCATTACACGCTTCCTCAGCTTCTTCATTATCTTTCCACTCATGCACCCGACTTGCCATTGAAGACGAAAGGCAATTGAAGGAAAAAACCATGACCTAATTGACTCTGATTGAGAGCGTTAGATCACGCTCGCGGGGCTGACGGAGCCGACAGCTGCGTGACGAACGTGGGACAAAGACCCGACAGTGACGAAAATTGGACGGGGCTTCCGTCGCAGAGCGACTTCTTGTAGGCCATGATGTTCTCCTATGACCTATCGTGCCAAGTATAAGGAGATCATCGCCCGATCTGGGTGTCGATCGACGATATGAGGCCAAAGCACTCAGCAAAGAGAGCCCGAGTTCATTCGAGGGGCTCCACGAGCGCCTGTTCAGACTCAAACCATTTTGCGCCGAGACTTACCCTGCGACACTGATGTGGCGACGGAACTGTACTTGGAGGCCCTAAGGCCTGTTTGCGACAGTCGAGAACAAGCTGCCCCATGGCAACCCAGCAATTCAGCGTTTAAGCGGTAGTGATCGCCACGACTTTGCCGTCTCGCAGGGCCTTGATATCGCGAATTGGGGGCTGGCCGAAGAATCGCCTGTACTCGCGATTGAATTGGCTCGGGCTTTC
>DATHJA010000202.1:0-9782 GCA_035316475.1 Edaphobacter sp.
CAGCTGCAGCTGATGCCACGCCGCATTTCCAATCCGCACCGGCTTCGAGTCCATATACCCGCGGAGGTGATCGAGCACGATCTCTGGCGTCTCCTGCGATCCGTCTGTCCTGTACAGCACCTGCAAAGGCCCCTGCTGAGCATCATAGTTCAGCCGGCTATGGATCCATCGCTGAAATTGCGCCACCTCATCGAAAAACCCAAGACGCATCATCGCGTACATCGAGAACGAGGAGTCGCGAAGCCACGTAAACCGGTAGTCCCAGTTCCTCACGCCTCCAAACTTCTCCGGCAAACCGAACGTCGGCGCCGCCACAATCGATCCGTGCTTGCGATCCGTCAGTAGCTTCAGCACCAACGCCGAGCGATTCACAATCTCTCTCCATCGCCCCGTATAGTTCGACTTCGCAATCCAGTTCCTCCAGAACTGTGCAGTCTTCTCGAACTCGTCTTCCAGATCGCTGATCACAAGCGGCAGCCTAGCTTCAGGGCAGTCTTCGGCAAAGACAAACCACGCCACCTCCCCAGCCTTCAGGCGAAACGTCTGTACCACACCCGCCCCCTCCACATGAAGCGGGATCGTCGCCTGCAGCACGAAGGGAGACTGGCCGTTCTCAGGAACAAAGACAATCGACTCCCCGTCCCTCTCCGTGCGGTGAGCCTCCCGCGCATAATCGAAGCGAGGCTGGCACTTCAGCTTGAAATCGATCTCTCCCTGGATCACCGTCACCCTGCGGATAATTCGGCCTGGATGATCCTCCTCCAGAATCGGCATGAAGTCCGTCATCTCCGCAATGCCATCGTCCGAAAGGAAGCGCGTCAGCAGAATGTTGGTGTCCGGCAGATACAGCTGCTTGGTCCCGCTATGCTCCAGATCCGCCTGAATGCAGAAGTGACCACCCTTCTGCGGGTCGAGAAGAGATGCAAACAGACTCGGAGAATCAAACCGGGGAAAGCAGAAAAAATCGATGGAGCCCGCCGTGCTCACCAGCGCAAGCGTCCTCAAATCCCCGATCACGCCATAATTTTCTATCGGCAAAAAGTCCATTGCTCTCCTTCACAACAACCCTTCTTCCGCACAAAAGAGGAAATCATAAGATTCCTCAAGCTTGGACATCCATTCAACAGACACCGGTTGCTTATCCTTTTTCCGCTCAACGACTTTCTTCCCTGTGTCAACACACAACACAAACTTCACTACACAAAGGTATCGATACTTTGGAGATGTAGAGCTTCTCTCTTCAACTTGCTACCGTAAAGTCCATGCAACAGGAACATCCGCACGGCTCAAAGATCGAGTCGAAGATCATGGCCCTCCCGTGGCTAATCATCTGGGTTGCGGCGTTAACCACCCTCGGCAAAAAACAGGCTGATATTCCTTTCGAATATCCCCTCGCGTTCCTTCTCGCGTTCGCATCGCCATGGATGGCCTGGAAGCTCTTCCGAAGATGAATTCGATGAGAAGATGGATGGCATGCCAGCCCCGCTTCACATCCAGCTCCACTCCCTGCGTCTTCCCCTCCTTCTTGCCATCCTGACTGGAATGACCTCCGCCCAGACCCTGCCCCAGCCCTCCCCCGCATCCACCCTCACCGCCGTCGAAGCCACTCACGACATCCCCCTCACGACCGACCCTTCCTCCCCCTTCTGGACACAGGCCCAGCCCGTCTTCATCACAGGCGACACCTTCGGCAACCCCGTCCCCTCCCACCGTACCGAGGCCCGCTCCCGCTGGACCCGCGACAGCCTCTACCTCCTCTTCATCTCCCCTTACGAAGAGCTCAACCTCAAGCCCTCTCCCGACACAACCACCGAGACGAATCAGCTATGGAACTGGGACGTCGCCGAAGCCTTCATCGGCTCCGACTTCCGGAACATCCGACGCTATAAGGAGTTCGAAATCTCCCCCCAGGGCGAGTGGGTCGACCTCAACATCGATCTCGACAAGAAGGGCGATCATGATGCCTGGAAGTGGAACTCCGGCCTCCAGGTCAGCGCACGCATCGACAGTGCCCACAAGGTTTGGTACGGAGCCATGCGAATTCCCTTCTCCTCGCTCAGCCCCCAATCTCCCGCACCCGGGCAGAGCTTCCGCATCAACCTGTTCCGCTGCCAGGGCCCCACGGCAACTCGCCACTATCTCTCATGGCAGCCCACTATGAGCAAGACCTTCCACATCCCAGAGCGCTTCGGCACTCTCGTCCTCGCCCCGGAAAAACGCTAGAACCGGATGACTTCTCAATAAAGTGTCATCTCGACGGAAGCATGCAGCGCGAAGATAGGGGATACCTCAGAAGTTGAACGCCAACCCAGCCTGAATCATCCGAGGAGTCTGCGACAGGAACAGGGTGCGTCCATCCTGCGACAGCACCGGCCTGTATCCTTGCTCCAGCAGATTCGTGATGTCCACCGTCGCCTCCAGCCCGCTCGGAAACACCGTGCCGCAGCGGATCGGCTGACGGATCAGGAAGCTCAGGTAAGACTGGTCGCTGAACGCCGCATACCGATTCACTGCCGTCACCAGCTCCTCCGGTTGCCAGCGATACGACGCTCTCACCTGGGTTCCGCTATGGATGACGCGGCCCTTCAACGCAAATGTCGCCGACTGTGCCGCCTTCGGTTTCAGCTCCGAGGAGACCGCATCCAGATGCATCGGCTGCTTATCTGCGGGAGCAGCCAGAGCGCTTCCCGTGCTGTACTCCACGGCCACCCACAACCCCGGCGTAATCGGCTCCGTCATCAGCAGGTTCACGCCCTGCGACCGATACCCCGCTCCCAGCATCCGGAACGTATCCGTTGATGTGTCGGCGAGAATGCCGTTGGCCATCGAGCCCGGAATCGCCGCCGCGCCCATGTCCGCCATCGTCAGCTCCCCGCCGCCAGCCAGCATCACCCGCCGCAGGTTGTCCCTGTAGTAGGAGACCTGAACCATCCCGCGACCGGCCTTGTGTCCCAGCGAAAGCTCCTGGTGCACACCGCTCTCGGTCCGCATCCTGCCCCGCTCCATCACGCCTACGGGAAGCTCCAGTTCGACCGTATCCAGACCGTTGAACGACTGCAGGTCGCGTGAGGTGGCCATCTTGTAGCCGGCACTCCACTGCGACGTCGGATGCGCCGTAATCTTCAGGAAGGGCCGTGACGCCATCGCATAGTTCCCACTGCGCAGAACGTAAACTGTCCCGCCAACCTCCAGGTCAACCGAGTCACCAAGCTCCGTCTTCTGCGCCGAGGCCATCTGGATAGCCTCAAGCCCCGCCGCGCCTCCGGTCCCGACCATCTCCGGATGCGACTGATAGCTGGTCACCAGGCGACCCGCGCCCGCAAACCCTATCCGCCTCTGATAGCCGGCCTGAAGCGAAGTCGAAGGAGCTTTTACCCCCGGACCCGTCTGCGTTCCCAGATCCGCCCGCAGCTCGATATCCGAGCCGTCCGGCATCGCGCGGTCCACCTGCAGCTGATGGTGCACCCCGCCGCGACCAAAGCCTCCGTCGCCCGAAAAGACCCCCGCGCGCGCCTTGTCTGCCGGCTTCGCCTGCTCCGCTGCGCTCGACGACACCATCACCACATCGCCGTTCTCATCGAACACCCGAAGAATCGGCTTATTCGCCACCGACCGCAGCGTCCAGGTCCAGTCGTCCTTCGGCTCATCGGCCTTCCGCCTCTCCGCCGGCAGCCAGGCGGCCGCGTCGAAGATCGCATTCATCGTCAGGTTCACGACCGTCCGCGCGCCCGGCCTAAGGTGCAGATTCCCCCGCATCGTCGGCACAAACATCGCCGCCGAAGCACGGACCTCATACTTTCCTGGAAGGAGATTGGCGATCAGATAGCGCCCATGAAGATCGGTGAATGCAGTTCCCATCAGCGCCGAGTTGGCTCCCATCACCTGCACCAGCGCACCCATCTGCACGACTCCCTGGGCATCACGAACTACCCCGGAGACAGCAGCAGGAGGCGCGGCCCATCCGCGCAGGGATCCTGTCAGAACAATCACTGCCAGAATCGCGATCTTCATTTGCGTACGTTGCACAGTCTTGGCACCTGGGCGTCGACGGCTATTCCTGAAAATCGGCATCCTCAAAAACAGGAGAGCCGCCTAAAAAGGTAACGCCTGCGACCAGTCACGCCAGCTTCGATCCGCGTAACCGTGTCGTCTTCTGCTCGCACACCTGAATCCGCTATCAAACGCGGATCAGTCCACTACAAACGGCGCAGACTCTGCGATCTGCTGTTTGGAGATCCCATCGTCAACCTTGATGGTGATCTGATACTTTCCTGGCTCCAGGCTCGCCAGCGGCAGCGACCGCTCCAGCGTCACCTGGTCTGCATTCGGATTGGTCTTCGACGTCAGCTCCTCCGTATTCAGAAGAACCTGGTTCGTCGCCGTGTTCGTGACCAGATACTCGATCTTCGCTCCGTTATGCTTGCTCTCGTCGATTCCGAGGTTATACACCTGCATCCAGAAGTTCAAGTTCTGGTTGCGGTGGAATGTCACCGGCTGTGTTCCCCCCGAAGAGACTCGCGGGCGGATCCGTGTATTGCCTATCACGAAGTTCCCCGCTCCAATATCCTTCGACGGAACCCGCTCCATCTGGTCGGCCAGGATCAACGACGAGGCCGCCAGCCGATCGTCATCATACTTCGGGACATTGATGCTACGCTGCCATCGTCCGATGTGATCCGGATTGTTCACGTCCTTGATCACGACATCGACTTTATAGAGACCCGGACGCAGCGGAAACGACTTCCAGTAGACGGAGGCATTGTTCTGCATGCGCCCTAGAAGTTCACTGGGAACCTGTACCATAACCGGCTCTTCGAACGTATAGATAATGCGGTGATTCAGATTCGAGATGCGGCCCAGAATATTCACCGTGCCCGTCGCCACCCCGTCCTTGTTCTGGAAAGTAATGTCCTTGTTGCGAATCTGCAGTGTGATCGGCACCAGCACTGTATCGTTGGTCACCTTCACATAATCGGTGCGGACGTCGAAGAGGAATGGTGGCCCGGTGAGAATCTTCGAGCTCACCATGTACGCCTCAAGATCCTTGAACTTGATCTCGGGAGCCGCCATCAGCTTGGCGTACTGGTTCAGGCGATCGAACTGCTTCGACTGGTTCATCGACGACATCGGCCCGGTTCCAAGCTGCTCCAGGCCACCGCCGGAGAACCGGTCGGTCTTCGACGACTGCCCCATCTGCTCGTACATCGTCAGGCCCGCGCCTGGAACATACTTCAGCGCGTCCTTCTCCGAGCGGTCGATCGTCATGTGATAGTCGCCGCACATGCACGTATCCACAAACTCGATGTCGATGTTGTCGCCGATTCCCTGGATGTAACGGTAGTGCCACGTCTCGAACGGATAGGTTGACGTGTTTCCGCCGCCCTCTTCCATGGGACGTTGATAGTTGCCGCCGCTCGGATGCGTATCGATCGAGTCCGCCTTGCCAAAGGCAATGTAGATATGTCCGCGATCCGTCTTCCATCCCGGCTTGCCCGCCGCGAAGTGCTCGTTGGCATACGCGATACGCCGGTAGTGCTCGTCGCGAAACTCGTTGTCCGGGGAATCAGGATTCGGATTACGCCGCAGCCAGAACTGTTCGATGAAGCTGTCCCGCTCCTCGTCGTTGCTGAGGTGCTTGAACGCCTGCATCTCCTGGTCGGTGATGATCCAGCGAACGTCCTCGTCCAGCCACTTCTTGTAGACGCCCTTCAACTCCTGACGCAGCGCCTTCTGCTGCGCGAACCTTTCCTTGTCGCTGGGCTGCCGCTTCAGCGGATCAGGCTTCTCCTCCACCGGAGTTCCCTGCTTTACGTCTCCCTGCGCGCTTTGCGCCCGCGCCGGCAGAGTCCAAACTCCGACTAGAGCGAGGGTGAAGAAGGCCGTACCGCAAAGCAACTGCCGTGAGGTTTTCATATTGCCGGAAAGCTCCTGATACCAATCAACATTGTAGAGCGGGTTACGTCCCGGTTACAAGCTTTGGAATCACACTTGAGACCCTGATATCATCAGGCCCACATAAGACATTTCTGTTTGGACGTTGTCTGCACCGTTCCGGCTCTATCCGTCAGCCGGAAAATGCGCCGGAAAAAGCCCCAGAAGAGTTGGGAACGATAACAATCCGAACGACGTATCTGCTCGTAGAACTTCAAATCCAAGCGCCATCCCGGTCCTCCGGAGAAACGCAGAGAAGAACACGATGAGTCTTAAGAAAATTGTCCTAATCGCAATCGCTGTCCTGGTTTTCGCTGGAATCGTCATCGGCAGCATCCTCCATAACCAGGGTGCCGTCACCAAGGTTGCCACCGGCCGCGCCGTGCAGCAGGACCTCGTCTCCATCGTCAACGGCACCGGCCAGATCAAGCCCAAGACCTACGTTAACGTCGGCGCCACGTCCTTCGGCCGTATCACCCACCTCTACGTCAAGGAAGGTGACCACGTGAAGGCAGGCCAGATGGTCGCAACCGTCGAGAGCGAACAGCCCGCCTCCGCCGTCCAGGCCCAGCACGCCACCATTGCCGCCTCCCGCACCGACGTCGAGTCCTACGTCGCCGCCGAGCGCACCGCCGAGGCGAACGTCGTCCAGGCCAAGGCCGACCTCGAGCAGAAGAGGTTCGACTACGAGCGCGCCCGCGCCCTCTACGAAGAAAAGCTCATCGCCAAGCAGGACTACGACGCCAAGAAGGCCGCTTTTGACGTCTCGGGCGCCACCCTGCAGCAGCGCCAGGCCGCCGTAGCCCAGTCCCTTGCCCAGACTGCCTCCGCGCGCGGCCACGTCGACCAGGCCGTCGCCACCCTGCGCGGCAACAGCTACTCGCTCGGCCTGACTCAGAGCCGCGCCCCCTTCGACGCCCTCGTCACCAACGTCCCCGTCCGCGAGGGCGAAACCGTCGTCGTCGGCATCCAGAACGCCGAAGGCTCCACCCTGATGACCCTCGCCGATATGTCCATCATCACCGCCGAGGTCAAGGTCGACGAGACCGACATCGTCAACGTCTCCATGAACCAGCCGGCCGACGTCACCGTCGACGCCCTGCCCGGCCGCATCTTCAAGGGCCACGTCACCGAGGTCGGCGACCAGGCCCTGCTCCGTACCACTGGTCTGGCCACCAGCCAGAGCACCACCGGAACCGAGGAGGCCAAGGACTTCAAGGTCGTCGTCACCCTCGATACCCCATCCCCCGAGCTCCGCCCCGGCCTCTCGGCCACGGCCAAGATCACCACCGCCCACAAGACCGACGCCCTCACCATCCCCATCCAGGCGCTCGTGGAGCGCAATCCAGCAGCTGAAAAGGCCCTCGAGCAGAACAACGGCAAGACCCCGGGTGCCGCGGGCGTCGCGGCCAGCACCACCCCTCCCGCCGGAAAGGCAAAGACCGTCCAGGGCGTCTATCTTCTGCGGAACCAGAACAAGAAGCTCCGCACCACCTTCGTTCCCATCACCACGGGGGTCATGGGAGCTACCGACATCGAGGTCCTTAGCGGTCTGAAGTCGGGAGACGAGATCGTCACCGGCCGCTACAAAATTCTCCGCACCCTCAAGAGCGGTACTACCGTCAAACGGGACAACACCCCCGAGATCCCGACCGAGCGCTCCTGACGCTCGCGCTTCCCAGGGAACCAGACCCGGCACCATGCCGTCCACGGAACAGAAAGACTCCTGCAGACGTATTGTTGGAAGAAAAGTACTATCCTAAGCATCAGCAGAAACCGGAGAACCGGATGGCTACCGAAACAGCAGTCGAGACCACCCTCAGCAACACTGCCGGACCCCGTCCCGGCGACATCATCGTCACCGACAATCTCTGGAAGACCTACGAGATGGGCGACCAGGAGGTCCACGCTCTGCGTGGCGTCAACCTCCGCATCCGCCACAACGAGTACGTCGCCATCATGGGTCCCTCCGGCTCCGGAAAATCCACGCTGATGAACCTCATCGGCTGCCTCGACTCGCCCTCGCAGGGCAAGTACTGGCTCAACGGCCACGACGTCTCCGAACTCAACGACGATGAGCTGGCCCGCATCCGCAACAAGGAGATCGGCTTCGTCTTCCAGACCTTCAACCTGCTGGCCCGCGCCACCGCGCTCCACAACGTCGAGCTTCCCCTCATCTACAACGGCACCCCGGCCGGCGAGCGCGAGGACCGCGCCAAAGCCGTCCTCGAGAGCGTCAACCTCGGCTCCCGCATGCTCCACAAGCCCAACGAGCTCTCCGGCGGCCAGCGCCAAAGGGTCGCCATCGCTCGCGCCCTTGTCAACAACCCCTCCATCATCCTCGCCGACGAGCCCACCGGAAACCTCGACTCCAAGACCGGCGACGAGATCATGGCCCTCTTCGACGAGCTCCACTCCAAGGGCAACACCATCGTCCTCGTCACCCACGAGCCCGACATCGCCGAATACGCCCATCGCGTCGTCACCATCCGCGATGGCGTCATCGCCACCGACCAGGCCTCCGGCCGCGTCCGTAATTAGTAAGAATCGCCATAGCCGGCAGGAAGCAGCATGCTTCACCCGAAGATGTGGAGAACTCGCCTTCTCAAAAAAGAACCTGTCGATATAACTCGTCCGCATGTTTTTAACAAAAAGATAAAAACTGTGGAATGAACGAATTCGATACCCTCCCCTCCCCTTTCTGAACTTGCATCCGGTTCCACCTTCTCAGCCGTCTAAAATGGACCTATGGCACTTTTCTCCGGTCGCCTATGCGCCGCCATTGCTGGATTCATAGTTCTTTTTCCCGCCTGCGCGCAATCTTTTGCGCAGGGTGCTGGCCGTTTTGATCTCACTGGCCCAAGTGTGGACGTCCGCGTTACCCGGGGAGACAAGACACTTCCCATCGCTGCCGTTCCCAACCTGAAGGCTGGCGACAAACTGTGGCTCTTTGCGGACCTTCCCCGCACCCAGTCCGTCCACTACCTCCTCGTCGCCGTCTTCCTGCGCGGAACCACCAATCCCCCACCCGAAAAATGGTTCTTCAAGATTGAGACCTGGAACAAGAAGGTCCGCGAAGAGGGCGCCACCATCACCGTCCCTGACGAAGCCCAGCAGGCTCTCCTCTTTCTCGCTCCCGAGACTGGCGGCGACTTCGTCACCCTCCGCTCCGCCGTCCAGGGCCGCCCGGGAATTTTCGTCCGCGCCTCCCAGGATCTCACCGAGGCCGGCTTCGAGCAGGCCCGCATCGAAAAGTATCTCGCCTCCATCAAGGTCGTTCCCCCCGGAGATCCGAAAGCGCTCCAGGAGCACTCCACCCTTCTCGCCCGCACCCTGAACCTCAAACCCAATCAGGACTGCTTCAACCGTCCTATCGACCAGCAGTACACCTGCCTTACCCAGAGCGGGACCCAGACTCTGCTCGACGATGGCCACGGCCAAACCGTCGTTGCCATGCTCTCCAACGGCTCCGGCTCCGACTTCATCAATGCGGCCTCGGCTACCTCCATGGCAGGCGGAGGCGTCTATTCCGCCTACGTCGGCGCCGTCGTCGATCTCATCCGCCTCACCAGCACTCTCCACACCGCGCAGTACCAGTACATCCCCGCCATTGCCTTTCCCCAGGCCGAGGCGCTCAACCTGCGCCTCAACACCCCGCCGTCCTTCCACAATCCCAAATCGGTCATCGTCATCGGCCTGCCGTCCATTCAGAACGCCGTGCCGCCGCCGCTTCGTGCCTCCGACCCCAAACACGTCACCTGCCTCCTCGAGCCCGGAGTCACTCTCCCCGTCGAAGGCGCTCCGCTCGTCTTCTCCACCGGTTTCGCGCACGACATGGTCCTGCACGTCAA
>DATHJA010000203.1:0-6304 GCA_035316475.1 Edaphobacter sp.
AAGTCCATCGTCGCGGCCATCGACAAACGTGTGGACAATCTCTATGTCCCGTTCCAGTGGCAGCCGATCATGTTCGTCATTCGCCACATCCCCGAGCGGGTCTTTAAGAAACTGAATCTCTGACGGGAAATGTAGCTTAGATCTCCAGTGAGCGCAGATCGATGGTCTTTCCGATCTGCTGCTGCTGGGCCATCTGCTGCTGTCTTGTCGGAGCCGGTTGCTGCTCAGGCAGTTGCGTTGCCTTTTCGACCAGGATCGACCAGTCCTCCGGCACCGGAAGCTCGTGGTCGAGACCGGCTGTTGCCTCGCTTGGCGTCACCCGCACGGCGACGGTCAGCTCGCTGGCGGCGTGTCCGCGAAACATGCCGCGGGTCGGTGGGACATCTGCGTAGTCGCGGCCGATGGCGGTGCGGATGTGCCGTTCTCCAGCCATCAGCCAGTTTGTCGGGTCGAACCCGACCCATCCGAGCTGGGGTAGAAAGGCCTCAACCCATGCATGCGTTGCCGAGTGCAGCGAGCGGTCGTGGTCCGTGGCGCCATGGTACAGGTAGCCGCTGACGTAGCGGCAGGGAATCCGCAGCTTCGAGCGGACGAGCGCGATCATGATGTGCGCGAAGTCCTGGCAGACGCCGGCCTTCGTTTCAAGAGCCAGGTCGATTGGTGAATCTACCTTGGTCGATTTGGGTTTGTAGTCGAAGTACTCGTAGATCTGCTGGTTCAACTGGTGCAGCACCATCAGAGGATCGTCGCGCCGCCGGATGTCCAGGTGCGCGGCGAGCTTCTCCAGGGCATCGGTCGGCTGAGCAAACTCGCTCGGCAGCAGCATCTCCCAGTAATCGCCCTGCTCTACCAGAGCATCCATATCGGCCCATGCGTCGGGTGCGAGGAAGGAAGGCGGGTAATTGGAGGGCTGTATCTCGACCAGCGATTCGGCGACGACTACAAGCTGCGGATGCATGCCGGGAATGTCGAAGTGGTGCACGTTGTTGGAGAGGTGATCGCGATAGCTGAAGACGCGACACCGTGGGCTGACCGAAAGATGGAAGGTAAGACAGCGCTGGTTCTGGTCGCTGCGCGGGTGCATCCGCGTCTCCATCATGCTCTCGCTCACCGGTTCGCTGTAGAGGAACTTCGTCAGGTGACGGATTGAGTAGTGCATCGCAGCGAACTCCTTTTAGCCTGCCAGGGCGATCTGGACCGAGTAGTCGACGTACAGCTCATAGATAGTGTTGTGGATCGTGCGACACTGCGCCTGAATGTTGCGCAGCGCGGCGACGACGTCCTGGCTCAGGATGTCGTCGATGCTGGTGAAGCTGAGCATAGCCTGCAGCCTTCCGCCCAGCCGGTGCAGCGGCTCGGCGCGCTGCTTGCCGCTCTCGCGCTGAATGGCTTCGAGAGCTCCCTGCATGCTATCGATCGCAAAGCGCAGCGAGTGAGGGAACTGGGCGTCGAGCAGAAGGAACTCAAGGATGCGGTCCGGGGTCAGGTCTGCGGTATAGACCTTGCAGTAGGCCTCAAACGCTGTCGCCGAGCGCAGCAGACCCATCCACTCCAGGTACTCGTTGCCCTCGGGGATGCGCTCCGGATGTACCCAGAGATCTTCGTGATAGGCCTCGAGCAGCATTGCCGTTGCGGCTGCGCGCTCGATGAATCGTCCCACCTGAATGAACTGCCAGCCTTCGCCATGACTCATCGTCGAATCGGTGATGCCCTGGAACTGATGGATGGAATCCGTCACCAGTTGTAGGAATTCAGTTGAGTCGGTGTCAGCGCTGGCTCCGGGTTTTGTGACGTGAAGATAGAGGGAGTTAAGCTGATGCCACTGCTCGGTCGAAATCTGCTCGCGCACATGCCGCGAGTTTTCGCGCGCGGCCATGATGCAGCTTACGATCGACGCCTTGAGGTTAGTGTCGTAGGCTAGGGTGCGCGTCAGAAGGTAAGGATCGCCGTTCCACTCGGCGTCGCGAGGATTGCCAAGAGCGTGCAGCACCCGCACCCAGCGATGCTCCGAACTGGTCGAGCTCTCGTCGAGCATCAAATTGAGGTTCACGTCCAGCAGGCGCGCTGTATGCTCGGCGCGCTCGAGGTAGCGGCTCATCCAGTACAGGCTATCGGCAACGCGGGACAGCATTGACATCTCCTCTCACTGGCTCAATACCCATGTATCTTTGCTCCCGCCTCCCTGTGAGGAGTTCACTACTAGCGAGCCACGCGTGAGCGCAACGCGTGTCAGGCCCCCGGGTACAACGGTGACGCGATCGCCGTAGAGGACGTAGGGACGCAGGTCGACGTGCCGCGGCTCGAACGCGTCTTCTACAAGACAGGGCGCGCGCGAAAAGGAGATGGTCGGCTGCGCGATGTAGTTTCTGGGATCGGCCTCGATGCGGCGGGCG
Organism: Edaphobacter sp.; assembly: GCA_035316475.1. GTDB lineage: Bacteria > Acidobacteriota > Terriglobia > Terriglobales > Acidobacteriaceae > Edaphobacter. The sequence continues at coordinate 2,394 of DATHJA010000203.1, forward strand.
AACTCCTGCCGCTGCTCGGCGGTGGATTGCGGGCCAATCAGCATGCCGTAGCCTCCGCTCTCGCCGACGGCCTTGACAACCAGTTTGTCGAGGTTGGCCAGGGTGTGCTGCCTGTCGTTGGGCCGTGTCATCAGGTAGGTCTCGACATTTCTCAGCACCGGGTCTTCGTTCAGGTAGTAGCGGATGATCTCGGGAACGTAGGCGTAGAGCGCCTTGTCGTCGGCGACGCCGGTACCGAAGGCGTTCGCTAGAGTCACATTGCCGGCGCGATAGGCGTTGAAGAGTCCGGCGACTCCGAGGATGGAGTCGGGACGGAAGGCCAGGGGGTCGATGAAATCGTCATCGACGCGACGATAGATCACATCCACCCGTCGCAGGCCGCTGGTGGTCCGCATGTAGACGACGTTGTCGTGGACGGCCAGATCGCGGCCCTCGACCAGCTCAATGCCCATCTGGCGCGCAAGGTAGGCATGCTCGAAGTAGGCTGAGTTGAAGACGCCGGGCGAGAGCAGGACGATGTTCGGCTCGGGGCGTCCTTCCGGGGCAAGTGAGCGAAGCGTGCCCAGCAGGAGCTGCGTGTACTGCTCGATGGGGCGCACGTTGTAGCTGCGGAAGAGCTGGGGGAAGATCCTCTTCATCACGCGGCGGTTGGTCAGCATGTAGCTGACCCCGGAGGGAACGCGCAGGTTGTCCTCGAGCACAACGAACTCGCCGTTTTCCAGACGGATCAGATCGGTTCCGCAGATGGCGATGTAGATGTTGCGCGGGACCTGCAGGCCAATCATCTGGCGGCGGTACTGCTTGCAGCTGAAGACGATCTCGCGGGGAACGATGCCGTCGCGCAGGATGTGGCCTTCGTTGTAAATGTCCTTCAGGAAAAGGTTCAGCGCGGTGATGCGCTGCATCAGGCCGTGCTCGATTTTGGCCCATTCTGCGGCGGTGATAATGCGGGGCAGAAGGTCGTAGGGAAAGATCTTCTCCGTGCCCTCCTGCCGGCCATAGACCGTGAAGGTGATGCCCTGGTTCAGGAAGCTGAGGTCGGCGGCCTGCTTGCGGCGCTCGAGCTCGTCGGCGGGCAGCGAGGAGAAGTGGTCCAGCAGGAGTTCGTAGTGCCGGTGGAGCTCACCTGGCGCCGAGAACATCTCGTCATAGGCATGGTCCAGCAGATAGTTTTTCATTGCCATCTGCGCGAACTGCATGGACTGGTTTTGGGGCATGGAGTTGTTTGAGTATAGCGGCAGCCTGCTCCGGGGCCAAACAGAAATCTACCTGCCGGAGGGTCGGGATTACCTCTCCAGTCGGTGGCCTTCCCTGCTGAAGTAGTTGAGTTGACGGCGGTAGCAGCGCTGGTGCTCGAGGTCGAAGGCGATGCAGGAGTCGAAGGGCTTGGAGTAGACATGCAAGCTGATGCAGCCTGTCGTTCCGGCGTTCTCGATCTGGTGGATGGTCTGGAGCTTATCGACGGTGACCATGCCGGTGCCTTCGGCGCAGCTTACGGTGCGGATCTTGTCGATCTGGATCTCGGTGGCTCCGCCGAGGCAGTCAATGTTGACGACGTTCTGGTTTTCGGGGGCGTTGCAGCGGGTGTGGTGGTACTCGTGGGTAAACACTTCGCCCTGAGAGACGGTCATCCACCCGAGCTGGCCGTTGTGGGTGTGGATGGCGGTCTTCTGGCCGGGCGACCAGCAGATGGTCATGACCTCGAAGAGCTCGTCGCGGTAGATGAGATTGCGGGTGTAGAAGCTGTCGCGCCACCAGACATAGTCGTGGAGCGCCTCGGGGCGGAGCGTGGTGGCGGCCATGTAGGCTGCGATCCGGTCTTTGGTGATGAGGTCCCGCTCGAGCTCGCGTAATCCGACGACGAAGTCGGCTACGCTGGTCCGGAGCGGGTGGGTACAGGCGGCAATCTCTGGGGTCGACATGGTTTGCGCTCCTTGGGGCGTTTCATCTTATTATCTCGCGGGTTCACCGGAATTCTGTTGCTTTTAACGCTGTGTTCGTCTCTCCAGCGGCTGTTCTGCCCTCCTTGTCCGCACTATGCGATAGACTAGAAGAACACGCGCATTTTCAGTCTTTTCATCCCTTGAGCGCGCACAAAAGACAGGACATCTACCGCAGTGAGCCAGCAGCCGATCCGTAACATCGCCATCATCGCCCACGTCGACCACGGCAAGACCACGCTTGTGGACGCCATGCTCCGCCAGTCGGGCACGTTCCGTGCCAACGAGGCCGTGACCGACCGCGTCATGGACTCGAATGACCTTGAAAAGGAACGCGGCATCACGATCCTGGCCAAGAACACCGCGATCCACTACCTGGACTCGAAGATCAACATCGTCGACACGCCGGGCCACGCCGACTTCGGCGGCGAGGTGGAGCGCGCGCTGAAGATGGTGGACGGCGTGGTGCTGCTGGTCGACGCCTCCGAAGGCCCGCTGCCGCAGACGCGCTATGTGCTGTCGAAGGCGCTCGAGGCCAAGCTGACTCCGATCCTTGTGATCAACAAGATCGACCGTCCCGATGCTCGTCCGCAGGAGGTGGTCAACGAGGTCTATGACCTGTTCATCGACCTCGACGCCGATGAGAGCGTGCTGGAGTTCCCGATTATCTACACCAACGGCAAGGCCGGAACCGCGACGATGGACCTGGCGACTCCGGGGACCGACCTGAAGCCTCTCTTCGAGCTGATCGTGAACACGATTCCGGCGGCGAAGGGCGACCCCGAGAGCTCGTTGCAAATTCTGGTGACGAACCTCGACTACTCGGATTACCTCGGCCGCCTGGCCATCGCGCGTGTCTTCAACGGCACGCTGAAGACCGGGCAGGAGGTCGCAGTCTCGAAGACTGACGGCTCGCTGCAGAACGTCAAGATCACGAAGCTGTTCAGCTTCGATGGCCTGAAGCGCACGGACATCACCGAGACCCAGATCGGCGACATCGTTGCCATCGCAGGCGTTGCGGGCATCACCATTGGCGAGTCGATCACGAACATCGAGAACCCGGCTCCGTTGCCGCTCATCAAGATCGACGAGCCGACGATTGCGATCCAGTTTTCGGTCAACAACTCTCCGTTCGCGGGACGCGAAGGCCAGTACGTCACCAGCCGCAACTTGAAGGAGCGGCTGGAGAAAGAGCTGCTGACCAACGTCTCGATTCGTGTGGAAGATACAGGTAGCCCGGAGACCTTCAAGGTGCTTGGCCGTGGCGAGCTGCAGCTCTCGGTGCTGATTGAGATGATGCGGCGCGAGGGCTTCGAGCTGATGGTCTCGCGTCCTGAGATCGTGACGCGCAGGATCGACGACAAGCTGATGGAACCGAACGAGCACCTGACGGTCGACATTCCGGAGAGCTTTGTGGGAACCGTGATCGAGCGTCTTGGACCGCGCAAGGGCGAGATGACCAAGATGACCAATCACGGCTCGGGCCGCGTGCGGATGGAGTTCATGATTCCTTCGCGCGGGTTGATCGGACTGCGCTCGGAGATGCTGACTGAGACCCGCGGAACGATCATCATGAACTCGATCGCCGATGGGTACGTTCCTTATCAGGGCGAGATTCCGCAGCGTCCTTCGGGAGCGTTGGTCTCGGACCGCAATGGCACGACGACCACCTATGCGCTGAATGGCCTGCAGGATCGTGGCGTCCTGTTTGTCGGCGACGGCACGGAGGTCTACGAAGGCATGGTCGTCGGCGAGCACTCGCGCGATAACGATCTGGACGTGAACGCGGTCCGCGAGAAGAAGCTGACGAACATGCGCGCGTCGGGCTCGGACGATGCTTTGCGGCTGGTTCCTTACAGGCAGCAGACGCTGGAGCAGGCGATCGAGTTTATCGCGGACGATGAGCTGGTCGAGGTGACTCCGAAGTCGCTGCGGCTGCGCAAGAAGGTATTGCAAGCCAACCGGCGGCCC
>DATHJA010000204.1:0-2809 GCA_035316475.1 Edaphobacter sp.
GTTCAGGGCCGAGATCAGATCGTCCTTGTTCTGCGTGTAGTCGTGCAGCACGGTGAAGTTCTGCAGGCTGACGGCGACCAGCATGGTGGGAGTGGCAAGTTTGCCGGGCTGGCGGTCAAGAAACTTTTTGAGCGAGTAGCGGGCGAAGGCCATGTCCTCGAAGCGGGTATTGAACTCATCGAGCAGGACGATATTGACCGGGGCCCCTGGCGCAAGGGCATCGAGCGCGCTGGTGGAGTCGATGCTGAGATTGGGAGAGATCGTATGCGCCCCGGAGGGCTCGAAGTTGAGCACGGTCTGGGGCTCGTTCACCTCGGTGACGTGGAAGTCGTCGCGTTTGAGGTCGGTGATGACGTTGCCCTTGGCATCGGTGACGACCATGTCGAGGATGACGATGCGGGCGTTGCGGGTGATCGTGTAGGTGCCGTTAGCGTCGCGGGTGGACTGGGTTCCTGTTGGGGGCTGTTGCTGTCCGCTCGCAGTTGCGGCGACGATGGCGATCAAAGATGCGGCTACGAGAGGGATTTTCATACGATCTCTGGATCCTCGAGTACGCGTTCTAAAGTAAACACCGAAGGAAGGGGCAAGTTTCGAGCCGGATTTTAGGTGCCGCTAAAATTCCCTTTTTTTGTGAGGGCGAACAAGTGACTGGAGAGATTTTTGCATCCTAAACAGGCAGAATCGATTGAATGCTCCTGACGAATTAGCCCTGCCTGGAAAATCTTTGCCCTATGAATATTCGACGCTACGCTTTCGCCGCAGCTGCTCTGGTGGTCGTGTTGTTTCTGATCTGGATTGTATGGCCTTCTCGACCGAAGAAAGATCAGAGAGCGGCGGAGGGAAGCTCCGGGCCGAAACCTGCCGGCACCGACGCAGCCGTGACCGGCGACGGATTGACGACGGTCTATGCACATAACCTCGAGCTGCGCAAAGGGCCGGAGTTCCGCATCTATGTACGCTGGCTGCGCGGCGAGATGGTGCCGGTCGAGAAAGGGAAGGCTCCTTCGCTGGATGATGTGGATTCGTTTGTCTTTCACATCGACCGCGGCCTGATTCACGCAAACATCGGAGACATTGAGACATTTCTGAACACGACGCTTGCTCCTCAGTCGCCAATGAAGAACATCAGGCTCAGCGGAGAGGGGCAGCAGCTGAAGATCTCGGGCACACTGCACAAGCTGCTGATGCCTTTGCCGGTGGAGGTGGTGGGTACGTTATCGCCTGCATCCAATGGGCGGATTCATCTGGCGGTGTCGAAGATCAATGTGCTGAAGGTTCCGGTGAAGGCGCTGATGGGCGGCCTGAAGGTGGATGTGAACGATGTCATGGGGTCAAAGCCGGCGCCGGGGATCGAGGTGAACGGGAACGATATCTATCTGGATACGACTCGGCTTCTGCCGCCGCCGCATATTCGCGGGCAGATGTCGGGAATCACGTTCAGTGCTCCCGATCTCGCGGTCACGTATGGAGACACAACTCCGGACGACGAGGCGGAGCTGGCGCAGTGGCATAACTTTCTGCGGCTGCGAGGGGGGACGGTGGAGTTCGGCAAGCTGACGATGCATCAGGCGGACCTGACGCTGATCGATGCCTCGGACGATGTGTGGTTCGATCTGGACCTCGCGAACTATCAGAACCAGGTGGTGAAGGGATACAGCAGGATGACTCCGGAAAAAGGGCTGGAGATCTTTATGCCGGATCTGGGGAAAGAGATACCCTCCGGGTCGGTCTCGCTGGACACACTGCGGAACCGGAATAAGCCGCTGCCGAAGGTGGCACCCAAATAGTCACGGCAGGATGACGACGGGTCCTTCGGAGGTCTCGTGCTTGACGGCCTGGAGAGCCTCGTTGGCCTGCTCGAGCGGAAAGGTGCGGACGCGGGGGCGGATGCCGATCTCGAGCGCAAGCGCCAGAAAGTCGCGGGCGTCGGCGCGGGTCATGTTAGCCACGCTGCGGATCTGACGTTCGCCCCAGAGCAGCTTGTCGTAGTCGAAGGCGGGCATCTGGTCCAGGTGGATGGCATTGATGGCGACGACTCCGCCCTTGCGCAGGCTTGCCAGCGCGGAGACGACGACCTGGCCTGACGGTGCGAAGGTGACGGCGCGGTCGAGCGGGGCGGGAGGCCTGTCAGCTTCGCCGCCGACCCAGTGCGCGCCGAGCCGCTGCGCCTGGGTGCGGTGTTGCTCGCCGCGTGTCGAGACGTAGACTTCGCATCCCCAGTGCTTTAGAACTTCAATGGCGAGCGAGGCGGAGGCTCCGAAGCCGAACAGGCCGACGCGCTCCCCGCGCTCGGTTCCAGCGACGCGAAGACTGCGGAACCCGATGATTCCGGCGCAGAGCAGGGGCGCGAGGGACTGAGGCTCGATGGTGGAGGGCAGAGGGAAGGCGAAGTCCGAGCGCACGAGAGCGTATTCGGCATAGCCTCCATCGACGCTGTAGCCGGTGAAGACGATCGCGTCACAGAGGTTCTCCTCGCCGCGCCGGCAGAAGGGGCAGGTGCCGTCGATGCCCCCGATCCACGAGACCCCGGCGCGCGAGCCCAGAGGCAGCTCTGCGGTTGCGCCGTCCACGACCTCGCCGACGATCTGGTGCCCGGGGATGAGGGGGTCGCGCAGCACGGGCAGGTCGCGTTCGAAGATGTGCAGATCGGTGCGGCAGACTCCACAACCAAGGACGCGCAGCAGAGTGTGGCCGGGGCGGACCTGCGGCCGTGCTACCTCTTCGATCGCAAGAGCGTTGGCGGAGGAATGGAGGACGGCTGCTTTCATGGCTGATAGTATGCCGCGATAATGCGCGCAACGTCGGCATG
>DATHJA010000205.1:0-13191 GCA_035316475.1 Edaphobacter sp.
CCGAAGAAGGTGTGGACGAAGTTGCCGCGGAACTCGATCAGCAGGTTTGGGCGAATCGTCCATGTATCGCTCACCGTGCCGGTCCATGCGGTGTTGGTCGCTCCTCCCGGGCTTCCGTTCGTGTCCGTCTGTGGAAACGCGATGTTGATCAGAGGCGTAACAGCGCTGTACGCGTGACGCCCAACAGTGACGAACGCCTTGTGGCTGCTGCCGAAGTTCTGATCGACGCGCGCCAGGAAGGTATTCTGCTTCGTCGTTCTGGTGGGAGTCGATTGGAAGTTGTTGTAGATGCCCTGCACGCCCTGTGTGTTCGGCAGAGGATAGTACTTCATCACATTCTGAACGATCGGGTTGGTGAGACGGCTGGCCGGAATGATATTTCCTGGAAACGGCTGCCTCGTCCACGTATTCGTCGTCCCCGGAACCAGCGACGTGGTGTTGGGATCATAGAGAGTGATCTGTTTTCCGCTCTGATCCACCAGCCCAGAGAAGTCTCCGGTCCGCATCGCTGCCGTCGGCACGCTTGCCGTAATCAGCGAGGGCGTGCTCTGCGGGTCCCACTCGAGGTTGGTGAAGAAGAAGGTCTTGTTGCGGCCGTTGTAGAGTCTGGGGATGCTCAGGGGACCGCCTAGGCTGAAGCCGTAGTTGTTCTCGCGGTACATGCTTCTCTTCTGCCCCACGTGGTTGGGATACCATCCGTTGGCATTGAAGACCGTGTTTCGCAAATACTCGTAGGCACTGCCGTGATACGCGTTGGTTCCAGCCTCAGAGGCTGCGGTGACCACGCCCCCGCCCGACATTCCATACTCGGCCGAGTAGTTGTTCGTAATCAGCTTCAGCTCGCCTACCGACTCCAGCGGAGGAGTATAGGCAAGATCACCCGAAGAGCTGTTCACCTGCGTGGCGCCGTCCAGCAGAACGTTGCTGGTGTTAGCCATGCCACCGTTAATCTGTGCCTGGATTCCGGCGTTGTTGTACACAGGGAGCACGCCAGGCTGCAGCGCAATAAGGTTGTAGGGATTTCTTCCCAACTGGGGAAGCTCGATAATCTGGTCGCGCGATGCGGTTCCGCCTAACTCGGAGTTCTCCGTCTCCAGCTGAATCGCATTTGCCTGGACGATCACACTCTGGGTGACGCCTCCAACCTTCAGGGTCAGGTTCACGCTGGTAGAGAGGTTCACCGTGATGTGAATATTCGTGACCGTCGACAACGAGAATCCGCTCGCCTCCGCGGTCACGTTATAGGTGCCCGGGTTGAGATACGGGATCGTGTAGTAGCCGTCAGCACCCGAAACCGTGGAGCTGGAGACATTCGTGGCAACGTTGATCGCCTTCACTCCGGCGCCAGCAACAACTGCCCCGCTCGAATCCCTGACAATCCCGGTAATCGTTCCCTGCTCCGCCTGGCCAAAAGCCTTAGGGGCGAATCCGCCGAAATATATCGCCAGCAAAAAGAGGATCGAGCAAATCCGCGCTACCGTTTCTGCAACTGTTCGCGATCTGACCGGTAGAGTTGACTCTCCCTCTGTAAAAGATCTGGTTTCCATAGTGCCTCCGCAAATCCTGCATTGATTCGTTCTTCTCAGCCCTTTTTCAGGCACCTAAAACTTATTTGGAGACAACGAGGTTTTTGCAAGGTTAGAGGAGGCTGTAACAGAAGATAGAAGCCAATATGGATCAATGGTTTACGAAGAGAATCCAGCGAAGAACGGTAGCTACCGCGTATCAACCCGACAGCGGGTCCGTCGCGAGCCAACCCACGCCACAGCGGGCATTTAAGGCTGTTTAAGGTGAACCGCCGCAAAACGGTTGCAAAAAGAATGGCAGACACGCCCTTCCACCCTTCGCACCCTAATCACTCTCGACCCCAGGGCTCTCAGAGCATGACAATCTCCATCTCTTGTCTCCACATCGGCCAAGCCCGGCTCCGAATACCCATTGTCCTTTTATCTAACTGAAAATAAATGCGATACATGAATAAGTCTTCTTTCGACTAACAGGTAGCTACGTCGCCGCTCACAAGCCTGCCCTTTCTTATCCGAAAAAGCCCCTCGGAACCCCGGTGCTAGAATTTCTTTTCCGGCACTTTCATGTCCTCCTCACGACAGAGCAACCCTCATAACATCGAATTCGCAAAGATCGCTGAGGCAGAAGAAGATCTGGCTCTCCTCAAGCGGCACGTAAAGGACATCGTTGAAGGCGCCGCCTTCAAAGGAAGCCATCGCAGCGGGCAGTTTCTCCAATACATCATCGATCAGGGCCTCGCCGGGCACTTCGATTCCCTCAAGGAGCGCGTCATCGGCGTCGAGCTCTTCGGGCGTTCTCCAACCTACGACACCGGTGAGGACGCGATCGTCCGAGTTACAGCGAGCGATGTCCGAAAACGTTTGCTGCAGCACTACGGCCGTTACGGAACTGAATCTCCGTTCCGCATCAATCTTCCCCTCGGCTCCTACATCCCGGAGATTGTTCGCGACACAAAACCCGATCCTGGCCTGGAGCAGGCGGCATCAGCTCTGAGCGAAGTTGCACTTCCATCCTCAAATGGACTTCCGGTCATCGCCGCAGCAGAGCCTCCGGCGCATGGGCCCTCCTCCACAACCGAGCCCCAACCCGCCGCCTCCATGGAAGAACAGCCGGTTCGTCGACCAGCCCGCCGGTGGCTCTGTGTCGCGCTCGCGTTGACCCTCCTTAATATAGGAGTGTGGATCTTCTTCTGGGCCCGGTATGTTCACCACGCCCAGGCTCCTCGCCGGGTCCTTCCCTGGTCTGCCCTTCTGGGCTCCCCGCGCCCTCTGCAGCTCATCACCAGTGACCCCGATATCGCGGAGATTCAGGGATATACGGGTCAGGTCATCACAATCTCGGACTACGCGAATCACAAGTACATTCCTCACCCGGAGCAGCTGACGCCCGAGACGACTCAGCTCTGCCGCATCCTCCTGGGGGTAAACAAGGCGGCATTGGTCGACACCCCCATCGCCGTCGGAGTCACGGAGCTCGCGCAGGCCAGCTCGCGCCGCGTGGAGGTTCATTCGGCAAGAAGCATCCAGCTCTCGAATCTCCAGACCGACGACAACTTCGTCCTGCTCGGAAGCCCGCGCTCGAACCCATGGACGGCGCTCTTCAGCGATCAGATGAGCTTCCGGTTTTCCTACGACAAGGCATCCTCGCAGGAGATCATCCTCAACGCGCATCCGGGACCACGCGAAAAATCTCAATATGTGCCGACGGCCCTGGGATGGGCCACCGGCCAGTCGTACGCCATCATCGCTATGGTCGGCAATCCCGACCAGGACGGCAACGTTCTCCTTCTGAGCGGAGCTAACGCCGAAGGAACCGAAGCCGCAGGAAAACTCGTAACCGACCTGCCCCGCATGACCGCAGCCCTCAAGACCTGCGGCATCTCTCCCGGAGGACCGGTACGCCACTTCGAACTTCTGCTGCGATTGAACATGATGGCCGGCTCCCCAACAAACGTAAACGTAGAAGCCTGCCACATCCTGCCCGAAACCGACGAACACTAGTCCTTCGCGGACGGCGAAGAGCGCCTTCGGCACGAAAGGACTATACCGACCCCCCAAAAAAAATCCGGAGCCCATGGTAAGGCCCCGGTGGAGGTCCAGCTAAAACCGCGTCAGAATCGCAGCCGCCCCTGAATCGACAGCCAGCGACCTGAGGAGTTGGGCCAACCGTCACCAAAGACCCTGCCAAAGTTCGGGTCTGTGGGATTGTTGTTTACGCTGCCCAGAACTTGATGGTTGAAGACGTTGTAGGCATTGAACGTAGTCTCCAGCCTGAGCCTTTCGTACAGATGGAACTCTCGCTGCATGCTCGCCGATGCTCCGTTCATGCCCATCTGGCGAACTCCGTTCACACGCGAGGGGAAGGCTCTCGAGTTGAACCCCGTAGGCTGGCATGCGGGATTGGTCACAAAGCCGTTGCCCGTGTAACTGCACGTTGTCGTCGTCGAGCCATCTGGATTTGTAATCGTGGTCGGAATAGCGGTCACGGTTCCCGGGTTCAACCACTGCACGTAGTTCGAGCCGCCCGTGGCCTGTTCGTTGTGATACACCGGCTTCTTGATCTTGATGCTGCTGGCCTTGACGTCACCGATGAAGAACGCATTGCCGAAGTCAACCGGGACGCCCGGCTGTGCCTCATAGCTTGCGCTCAACTGGAAGCCGCCAAACAACGCCGACTTCCACCCGCTCGTCGCCCACGCCTTGCCGCGACCCAGAGGAAGGTCCCACACTCCCTCTGCAGTAAACCGCACTGGCTGGCTGTACTTCGTGATCTCCCAGCTCGGCATGGCATCGTAGGGATTCGCAAAGTAGTCGCTATCATACTGATGGTTGAACTGAACTGACGCCATCACGGTCAAGCCTCGACTGTAACGGCGGGTCAACGTAACCAGCGCCTCGTGGAAGTGAGTCGCTCCAAGAGACTGGTTCAACCCAAGCCCTCCCATCTGCGGATACGCCCTCACCAGGTTCGAGATGGAGATCTGCTGCTGGGTAAAGTACGAGTTCAGCGACATTCTGTTGTACGCCGCCGGATTGCTCGAAGCCACGCCGCTGAAGTTCGACAGCGCAAATGGATTCGTGATCTTGCTATTCATCACCGTGTTGGGAGCGGTGTTCGGCTGCGTGCCGGTGGAATAAAACGACTGCGGCGTGAAGGCAGAGTTCTTCGTGACCTGAAGATTGCTGGTGTAGGCGATGTTGTAAGAGACATCGAGCACCATCGAATCGGTCAGCTGATACTGCACGCCAATCGAACCGCGCTGCTGCCGTGCCGGAACCAGGCCATGATCGAAGATCGTCGGATTGGACCCGAGGTAGTAAAGAGACCCTGCCGCACCGCCAATCGGCGTATTGAACCGCGAGCCTCCCCCGTTTATGGGGAACGGATCGGCCAGCGGAGACGTGCCGGGCACAAAGTTCGTGCCGAAGGTGTTCGATGTCACTACGCTCGTGCTTGCGCTGAATCCGTCTTGATTGACAGCGGCATTCAACGCATTCAGTGTGTCGAAGAAGAGACCGTAGCCTCCACGAATCACCAGCTTAGGCGTCGCCTGATAGGCAACGGCGATGCGCGGCAGAAAGCGATAGCTATTGCCCCACACGCTTCTGGCCGCTCCATTCATACCGGCATACAGTGGACCACCCTGGATCTGCAGCGAAGAAGGCAGGACCGCCCTCTGCGCCGCGGTCGCTCCCGACAGAGCGCTCTGGTAGGCCGTGTTCGCAGGCTGCGAGATCGGACTCAGGTCCGCGCTCGGATTCCATCCCACGATCATCTGGTTGTGCTTCTCCACCACGCCATACTCATACTCAAAACGCAGCCCGCCAATGAGCGTAAGTTTCGGCGTAAGCCTCCACGTGTCTCCCGCATAGATCGCGTAATAAGGCGACTGCAGTGAGAGAGACGAGTTCTTCGCGACCGCGGCCGAGGTATCGACTCCCATCAGGAAGGCCGCGTAGCTCAGACCGGTGTTCGACTGTTGGAAGGCGCTGTCGGATCCGTTGTTCTGTTGCGTATAAGTGTTGTCGAAGTTATAGGTGCCAGAGACGTTTCCTCCAACCCCATTCGAAGCATTCTGCCATCGGTACTCCGCCCCTGCGCGAATCGTGTGGCGCCCCCGCACATGAATCACGTTTCCGCGAAGCGCAAAAGAGCGATAGGTCGAAGCCACGCTATCCACCTGGCCCAGCGAAGTGGAAGGCGCGCCCGGAACCGCGTTCTGATATGCGGAGATCTGCAGCACCGGAAGCTGCACCAGCGCGGCGTTCGCCTGCTGTGCGTACTGATCGGTATAGCTCGGCAGGCCTAGGCTACTTGGACTGTACTTGTCGTACCCGGGGTAGTAGCAGCAGTGCGTCTTGTAGTTCGTGCCTCCGAACGTCACATCGATATTCGTATGCTCGTTGAAGACGTGATCCCATCCCATCGCTGGAACATCGATCCAGCGAGGCCCCTGTTGCTGTCCGGCATTGCCCACCGTCCAGTCGTTCTGGCCCTTGGTGTAGTTGCCGCGCGTATAGCGCACGAAGAGGTTATCCTTCGATGTGAACTTGTAGTCCACGCGCCCCGTGTAGTCGCGATAGGTCTGCGGCGTGATCTGGGTGTACGAGAAGTTGCTGCCAAGCGGATTATTCTGCGTTGGCACCGGCTGAAGGCTGTTGTAAAGCTGCACCATCGCGCTGTTGGTCAAACGGCTCGCGGGAATGACATTGCCGCAGAAGGGCTGGCGCCGCGGAATCCCGTTCCCATCGATCACCACCGAATACGGATCGTAGATCTGGTACTGGCCGAAGTACGGTGTCCCCGCCGGACAGGCCGAGGTAAAGCTCGATGGAATATTCGTGGTCTGCTGCTGAAGGTCCGAGAAGTTTCCACTTCTCTGCTGCATTGTGGGAAGGGTCGCCGTCTGCGATCCGGCTCCGGCGAAGACGTCGTTCAGAACGGAAGCAAAGAAGAACAGCTTGTTCCGGCCATTGAAGATCTTCGGAATATAGACAGGCCCACCGATCGCAGCCGAGCCGTTGTTCATGTTCGTCCCCGGCCAACCATACTTGTTATTGATCGCGAAGCAGTCCGGACTGGTACTTCCGCCGTTGACGCAGTTTGCCAGCGACTTCTGATAGCGGTAGTTCAACCCCTGAAAGTGATTCATCGCCGCCCAGCGCTTCGCCGTATACGTCTCGCGAATCGTGCCGTGCAGGTCGTTGGTTCCGTACTTGGTGGTCTGCGTCGCCAGAACGCCCATCGTATGTCCAATGCCGGCGTCGAATCCGCTTACCTCGAACTTCGTCTCTCCCAGCTCGTCAATCGTCAGGTTCACGCCCGACTGCCGGTCGTTCGTCTCGTTGGGCGCTCCATCCAGGCTGAACTCGTTGACGCCAATGATGCCGTAGGAGCCGAAGCCCGTGGTCAGTCCTGTCCAGGCAAGCGTGTCGTCGGTCGAGGCCGCCTGTCCGATGTTGCCCTGAACTCCGGGAGCGATCAGAGCCAGCCATGTCGGATTATTTCCCGAGACCGGTAACGCCTCCACCTGCTTGGTGGTCAGCACCTGTCCGCTGGAGCCGCTGTCCGTATTCAGAAGACTCGCATCGGCCTGAATCACAACCGTCTGCACGCTCGTTCCCACCGCGACCTGCAAGGGAACATTGATATGGGCGGCAGCCTCGAGCGTAATGCCTTCGCGCAGCAGATCCTGGAAACCGGGTTGGGCCACAAGAATCTTGTACTTCCCCGGAGTCAGAGCATTCACCTCATAGTAGCCAGTACCGTTGGTCGCACTCTCCCGCGAAACTCCGGTCGCCATATTGGTAACCGTAAGCTTCGCCCCGGGAACGACCGCTCCGGAAGGGTCCGTAATAACGCCGGAGATCGTACCGAGTCCCGCCGTCTGGGCAAACCCTGAAACGGGCTGCATCATTAACAACATTGCCGCCGTAAGCAGGAGCATTACGGCGGCTCGAGCGGCCCCTAAACTTCTGGCCAGCCTTCTCTTTTCTGCGATGAACGATGAAATCGTGCGCGTCATCTGTCTGCCTCTCACAAAAACGAACGAATGGAAGAGCATTTTTTTCGAGATCCGAAATTTTAGGGTTTCAGAACCGCGAATCACGTTATGGTTCGGCTCCTACAAATGACAACGTTACGGAGGCGTTCTAACGTCACCTTAGATAACTGAATCCATTGAAGTTTTCTGCCCGCCTTCGCGCCTAACGGTAGATACCTTCCCCGGAGGAGAACGCAAAGGACATTGCGAATCGCACAACGACGCAAAGACAGCCTTTGAGGCAGGACGCCAGCCAGACAAAAAAGAGCGGCCTGGCTGAGACTCAGCCAGGCCGCTCCGTGTGCACGACGGGAAAGAGTCGTCCTACTACGGTGTCGCCGGAGCCGCCGCGGGATAATCGACCTGCACCGTGACGATCTCGTACGGATGCACCGGAACCCGTACTGTATTCCCTCCCTCAATAGAAATGGACGAACCAATTGGCTGCTCCATCAGGTTGTCCACCTGAGCCTTCAAAGCTCCAGGAGGAACCTGGATCCGAACGTCCCCTTCCTTTCCGCTCCACTCGTACAGCCGGAAGATGAGAGCATTGCTGTCCTCGGCCTTCTTCACCGCCGTCAGGACAACGTTCTGCGCGTCCGGCGCGACGAAGGAGTGCGTTGCCGACAGGGAGCCGGCGTGTGCCTGGACCTGCATCGCCTCCAGCTTGTAGTTGAACTCGTATCCCCGGCGTACGGTCAGCGCCTGCTTCCAGTCTCCTCCATGCGGATAAAGGGTATAGCTGAAGTGGTGATGGCCACGGTCGGCGTTGGGGTCCGGCTCGGTCGGCGAACGAAGCAGCGAGATCCGCAGCGTATGACCGGCAGCATCATAGCCGTACTTCGACTCGTTGATCAGGCTGAACCCGTGCTGCTGGTCGCCAAGATCTGCCCATCGAATCGCCGGAACCTCAAACTTCGCCTTCTCCCAGCTGTTGTTTCGTGTCGTGGGACGCTGAATCGTGCCATAGGGAATCTCATAGGTAGCCATCGGACTAGTCGCCGCCAGCTCGAACGCGGCCTTCAGAAGCACATGCGTCTCATGCCAGTCGATATCGTTGACCACGTTCACCTCGTCCGATCCGTTATAGAGAACGATGTCCTGAACGAACTTCGAGCTCTGCCAGGATCGCGTAACCCGAACGACAGCGCGGACCGGATTGTCTTCCACCAGCTTCACCGACTCCGCTGTATCGATCGTCTTCGCCGTGTCCTCGAAGTCTGCATCGATGTTCCACGCATCGAACATCTTCGGCTTGTCCTTGAAGGTCACCAGCGCGTTGCCGCAGCTTCCCTTCGACAGCGTCTCGAAGCTTGTCTTCTTGTCGTACAGGCTCGTGATGCAGCCTGTCTTCGGATCGACGGTCACCTTCAGGGAGCTGTTCTCCAGCGTCGTCCCGCTCGCCTTCAGATCGCTGGTAAACGGCCTGTGCCCGGCGACGACATGCGCCACCTCATAGCCCAGCGATGGAAGATCCCGAGCCTGAACCAACAGGTGATACGTGCTCGTCTTCTTGTCACTCGAAACAACCAGAGAGGGCAGCACACGCCCCTGCGAATCGACGACCGAAACTCCCGACGGCGTAGCCGCGGGCATCTGCACATCCGCCTCCACTACACCCGAGCGCTTCCATCCCAGCGGATTCATGATCAGCAGAGGAACTGTGTTCGGCGTTCCCACACGCGTATCGATTCGCGACTCCAGCGTGCGCATCGACCTAGCATCCACCTCGTTCGTAACGCGCCGGACCTGATCATAGTCATCCTGCGCATCCTTATAGATCACGCCGATCCCCGAGCCTGCGGCCAGATCATGAAACTGGTTGAACGTCACCTTCTTCCACGCGTCCGTAATCTGATCGCCGGGATAAGGCAGGCCATCCAGCCACGCCAGAGAGGCATACTTCTCGGCGTTAAGAACTTCGACCTCGGCCTCCCTCATATTGCGCTTGTGATTGCTCTGCGTGGTAAACACGCCACGATGAAACTCGAGATACAGCTCATCGTTCCAGGTCGGAATGCTGATCTTGCCATCCGGAGGAGTCGGCAACTCGGTCTTCCCTGCCGCCGCCGTCTCGTAGTTCCACGTCGGCGAGTCGGAGACGATCCGCCTCTGAACATCATTGAAATAGCTCTGCGCCGTACCGAAGTTCATCTTCGGAATCGTCCTGTCGGCGGCCTTCCATTGATCTCCTTCGTCCAGCAGCGCGCGAGTCGGGCCTCCTCCGTGATCTCCCACGCCATACAAATCCATCATGTTGTCGAGACCCGGGTTCAGCTTCCGCGCGTGCAGCAGATCGTTCGACAACCGGATCGGGCTGAAGTTCGCGTTACCATATCCATCGGGGAAATAACTCAGCACCTTGCTGCCGTCCGGCGACTGCCACCAGAACAGCTTCAGCGGAACCTGGTTGGTCTCGTTCCACGACATCTTCTGTGTGACAAAATAATCGATCCCCGACTTCTTGTAGATCTGCGGCAGCTGCCAGTTGTATCCGAACGAATCCGGATTCCAGCCAATCTTCACGTCGACGCCGTAGAGCTGCTTGTATGTGCGCTTGCCAACCAGAATCTGCCGCGTCAGCGACTCGCCATCCGGCATGTTCAGGTCAGGCTCCACCCACATGCCGCCCACGATCTCCCATCGCCCTTCCTTGATCCGCTGTTTGATCCGGTCATTCAGCTGCGGATACTTCTCCGCCATCCACACGTTGTACTGCGCCCCCGACTGCGTGTAGGTATAGTTCGGATACTCATCCATCAGCTGCGCGGCCGAACCGAACGTGCGCTTCACCACGTCCACCGTCTCAGTCCAGGGCCACAGCCACGCCGCATCGATGTGCGAGTTTCCAGTCAGATGAAAGGTCGCCGCCTGCAATGTGGGCTTGAGCGAATCAAGCAGCTGCTTCGACTTCTCCAGCGATTGGTCGAAGGCCTGCGAATCGCCGCCATCAAGAGCCTTCAGGTTCACCGCCTCGATCGCCTGATCTACGGAGGATTTGCGCTCCGGCGCAAGTGACGGAACCAGCAGCGCCGCAGATATCAACTCCTTGCGCAGGACCTCGGGGTTAGGCCGGTTCGGCGCAAAGTCGAGATGAAACTCCATGCGCCGCAGCCGCTTCTGCTCATTCGTCTTACCGAGATGAATCGCAAGCAGCAGCTTGTCGCCCGGCTTGATCGGATTCAGCAGCACCAGAGGCTCCATATCCTCGCCTCTCGCGATCCGCTTGCCGTCCACGTAGACCGCTACGTCCCCGCGCGTCGGCCCCTGAAGCCACAGCTTCGCCCCCGTCGGGTCATAGCCGTTGATCGTCTTCGGGATCTCGATCCTCTTGCGCAACCAGACTTCATCGGTTGAAGCCGTGTACGGAATCTGGATCGCCTCCCACGACGAATCGTTCAGTGCCTCCGACGATCCGTCCTGCAGGGCGCCCGCGTGATATCGCAGGTCACCGACGGGCAGGCTTCCCAGATGCTCCAGCCGCTCCATCACAGCCTGCGATGCCGGTGAAAGGCTTTTCAGCGCCGCCTCGGTCTGAGCCGTGGCGGAATAAGTCACGCCAATCTGCTGCGCCGATGCCGCCGCGCACGATACAGCGATCGCGACCAGCCATCCCATCTTCCTCAACGCTCGCTGCCCTCTTCCCACAGACATACCCTCTCCAATCCTCGTTTGATCCAATTGCCCCGCCGAGATCCTGGCTTTCTTTATTCAGAATGAAGGATCACGCTAATTGACCGAGGCTTTGTGCGGCAACGTTAGCTTCACGCTCTAACGTCTTCGTATCTCCCTAAAATTGTTCGTTCTGGTTGAATGCAGAAACCCTAACAGTAGTTACATAGCGATTCCATTTGAAAATGGGGTAACACGAGCCTCTTCGAGACTTGCCTATATCCGGAGTGCTAGAATTGCGCCGCCCTCTCTTTTATGTCTGCGCCCTCCACGAACGATATACGGACAATGAAGCTCGTCGAGTCCGAAGCGGACATCGCTTTCCTTCAGCAGCATCTGAAGGAGGTGCTTGAGGGCCAGGCCTTCCGCGGCAGTCAACGCAGCGCCCAGTTCCTCCGCTACATCGTCGAACAGGCCCTCGCCGGCCACCTTGACTCCCTGAAAGAACGGCTGATCGGTGTCGAGCTGTTTGGCCGGTCACCCTCCTACGACACCGGAAACGATGCTATCGTTCGCGTCACCGCGAGCGATGTTCGTAAGCGCCTGGTCCAGCACTACGGCAAATATGCCTCCGCCTCCGATGTCCGGATCGCCCTGCCCCTCGGCTCCTACCTTCCTGAGTTTCACTACGATCCAGGCGGACACGAGCATCTCGCTAGCGCTCCGATCGCTACCCCGATCGCACCCGCGCAGCCCCGCTCGACGATACAGACCGCCCTCGAGGCCGGCAGCGAGCCTGCTTCCCCTCCCGCTCCACACATCGAGAGGGCTCCCGAGCCTCCTCGCGCTCATCCTGTCCAGTCGCGGCTGAGCCTCGCAAAGATTGCAATCGCGCTGATCGTGCTGTTGAACCTTTTCGCCTGGGGCTACGTCTGGCACCGCTTTCAGTCACATCGCGCAGCGATCACTCCCCTGGCGGGATTCTTCAGTTCGCCTCATCCCGTCTATCTCGTCACCAGCGATCCGGATATAGCAGCGATCCAGCAGTTCACGGGCACCGAAGTCTCCGTCTCCGACTATGTGAATCACCGCATCTTCTCCGCCTCCGATGACATGACCCCGGAGATGAGACGATTTCGCGACTCCTTCATGAGGGCCGACAAAGCCGCCGCGGTCGATGCCCAGATCGCCGTCCATATCGGCGAGCTGGCCGAGGCCCATGCCAACAGAATCCTGGTGCGCACCGCCCGCAGCATCCAGATGGCCGATCTGCAGAGCGACAACAACTTCATCCTGCTCGGAAGCCCGCGCTCCAACCCATGGTCCGCCCTCTTCAGCGACCAGCTCGACTTTCAGTTCGTCTACGATAAGAACTCCGGACAGGAGATCATTCGCAACGTTCACCCCCGCCCGAACGAGGCCGCGCAGTACGTTCCCACCGCGATGGGTGGAGCGACCGGCAAGACCTACGCCATCATCGCTCTGGTTCGCAACTTCGATCAGTACGCGCAGATTCTTCTGCTCGCCGGCGCGGATGCGGAAGGAACCGAAGCCGCCGGCAGGATCCTCACCGACGGCGCGAGACTGGCGGCCGCCCTCGAGCACTGCGGTCTCCCACCTCAGGGCCCCATGCAGCGATTCGAGCTGCTGGTGAAGTTGAACACGATGGCCGGAATCCCCAGCAACGAGTCCATCGAGGCCTGCCACATTCTGCCCTCCAGCCCAGCAGCCTCCTGACGCTGCTCCTCTCAGGTGTATTCCGAGCGAAGCCCGAAGGGCGCAGTCGAGGAACCTCTGCATTTCGCTCGTACCGCCACGAACCTTCTCCCTCACACAAAACCGCCGTCATTCTGAGCCGGAGGCGAAGAATCTCAGTAGTTCGCTTTTACCCTGACGACTGCTAGTGCCTCATCCCTCTCCGCTCAGGCAGAAGCCGCGTTCAATCCAATCTGTACATCCCCGCGCGAATGATTCTCAATCTGTGCCGGTCCCGAGAACAAATTCCCCGT
>DATHJA010000206.1:0-23599 GCA_035316475.1 Edaphobacter sp.
GCAACGATGTTTGTCTTGCCCGAGACCTGGGTCGTTCCCAACGAGTACGACTGGGCTCCGCTCACCAGCAACGCTCCATTCGTGGTCGTCAGCGTAATCTGGTTGTTTTCATTCGTGATCTGGTCCAGCCCGATGTACTGCGACAGTTGCGCGATGGCCTGCTGCCTCTGGTCCTCCAGCGTGCCTGCATCCGCGTTCGGGCTCGTGCTCGAAATCTTTTGGTTCAGAGTCGCAACCGTAGACAGCAGGCCGTTCACCGTACTCACGTAGCCGGAGACTTGTTGATCCAGGTCCTGCGCAACCCCCGCCATTTGATTCGCCGCGGAGTTGAATGCGCCTACGAGGTTGCTCGCCGCCGAGATCACCTTCTGGCGCGTCGCCGTATCCGACGGGTTCGCCGTCAGCGACGAGAGGGAGTTGTAAAAATCGTTCATCGCACTGCCCAGCGCGGTCGAGCTGGCTGAACTCGAGCTGGAGCTCAGCCCGAAGATGCTCTCCACCTGGCTCAGAGCGTCTGACAGAGCCTCGCTCTGCGTCTGGGTCTGGGTCTGCTGCTGCACCCTCTTCTCAAGAATGCGGTCGCGCTGCGAGGCTGCCGCTCCCACGCTCGCTCCTCCGCCGATGGTCACATTCCCAATCGTGACGCTGTCGTTCTCCTGCCACGTCGCGACCTCCCGTGTGTATCCCGGAGTGTTCTGGTTAGCGACGTTATTGGAGGTGATGTTGAGCGCCGCCTGATTTGCCATCAGGGCCTGCTGGGCCAGCGCCAGTGCCGAGTTCAACGTTCCCATAGATCCTCACCTTTTCTGGAGCGCAGTCTTTGAAGTACATCGAGATTGCACCGGGTCTCTTCGAGAGCCCGGCCGAGCCTGTTCCGGCTCTCAAGAAGAGAAGGGGAGATGTTCATGCTCTTCTCCGACCTTGCCAGCAGCATCATCCGCTCTTCGAGCGTAAGCAGCCTCTCCAGGTCGAAGTGCGACAACGCCTCCATCGTCCCTTCGAGAACTCCTGCGATCGTCTCTTCAGTTGCGGTCATGGCGGCTCCGGTCATGGCGTCAACCCAGCATCGTCTGCATCAGCTTGTCGGCAACATCGGAGGACGAAACGCTGTACGATCCCGAAGCGATCGCCTTCTGCAGCGCTGCTACTTTTTCGGTCCTTACATCCGACTCTCCAAGCGCCTGGGCGATCTGCGCGCTCGCCGGGCTCAGCTTCGTCTCATCTGTCTCGGTCCGTCCAGCCGTCTTTGTCTCTGCCGTCTTGACCGCCGGACGCGTCTCCGAGGTCGACGTCGGGGTGATCGGGTTCAGTCCCTTCCAATCACCGATTCCATTTGGGTAGCTCATTTGTTCCTCCAGCTACGTCGGTTCATCGGCGGTGGCCTGCCAAACTTTAGTACCCAATAGTGGAAATCGCTCTCCGGAAGTGACCTCAGAGAAGCACGGAGGTCACCTCCCGTGGAATCCGTAGTGCCCACGCGCTCGAAGCCCTCTCACCGGACGACACCCTACGCCGCCGATAGCTCCGTCCGCTCCACGTATCCTCCAGCGCCAGCGCCCACCCAGCGCTCTCACTGGCTCACCTCGGAAGAGGCAAAAGCCCTCGATTGAATACATCCTTCCGTTCATAAACCTGTCAAGCAGGAATCCCCATTATTTATCTGAAAACAAAAGGGATAGATCCTGCCGATCAGTTTCATTCCATCCCGTAAAATAGAAAGAGAAAAGAAGATGATACTGAGCACTCGTCCAACCGAGGTCCAGGGCTAAACCTAAATTTTGGAAGACTTTGCGCAAATAAGTGGGGGGAGGCTACTCCGCCACGGCCATGATCTTCTGCCATAGTGCCGGCACTCCCGCCCCGGTCTTCGCCGAGATGAGCAGGATCTCCTCGACGTCGTGCTCGCGTTTCAGGGCAGCCACGTTCTTGCCCAGCACGTTGTTCGACAGGCGGTCCGCCTTCGTTCCCACCACCAGGAACGGTCGCTGGGTCTGTTTGAGGTAAAGGATCAACTGCCCATCGCTCGGCTGCGGAGGAATGTTGGTATCCACCAGGCAGATGCACAGGGCCAGCGTCTCCCGCTCAGCCAGGTAGGGTTCGATGAACTTCGGCCACTCCGCCGAGATCGACTTCGAGATCTTCGCGTATCCGTATCCGGGAAGGTCCGCGAAGATCAGTGAGGGAATGGCCTTCTGCCGCCCCCCTGAAGCTTCATGCAGCGCAAAGAAGTTGATCGCCCGCGTCCGCCCCGGTGTTGAGGAGACCCGGGCCTCTTTGGAGCCAAGCAGGGCATTGATCAGCGAGGACTTGCCCACGTTCGAGCGGCCCAGGAAAGCCACCTCGGGAGCGCCGTGTGTCTTCGACTCCGCGGGGAAGTGAGCCGCATCGGTCGCAGAGAGCAGGAAGACAGGATTCAACCGCATGAATGTAAGTCTATCGGGTAGAGGCCAAGTTTCGAAGCGGATAGAAAAGAGGCGTCCCATTCGGGACGCCTCTTTGTAAAACAAACCGCGTTATTTCGTGATGGTGATAGGAGTCTGGAGCGTGAAGGCAACCACCGACTCTGCCGGGATCACGATGTCCTTGTTTCCCGTCAGTCCAGCTCCGGCAGTTCCGGCGCCAGCACCGGCCAGGCCGCCGATCAGAGCGCCTTTTCCGCCTCCGGCCAGGCCGCCGATCAGGGCGCCAATGCCGGTTCCGCCGCCGATGATCCCGGCGGTCCGCTTGCCTTTACCCTTCTCCTGCCGCAGGTACGAGCTGGTCGTGACTGAGTGCCCGCCGATGGAGCTCACCTGGATCGCCAGGTCGCCCTCGCCCTTGAAGCGGCCACGGCCCTTGGCGGCGACTACAGTTCCTTCCACACGGGTTCCACGGGGAAGAACAACCTTGCCGCCCGAAGTAGTAAGCGCCGAGGAAAGCTCACCGCTGAACGCATCGCCGACGTTGCTGGTCTTGGAGCTGATCTGCTGCGAGATCACCACCGAAACCCGCGATCCGCTCGGTACCGTCAAATGAACGGGCGCAGGTGCTGGAGCCGGAGCGGCAGCAGCCGGTGCGGGCGCCGGTGCAGGAGCAGGCGCCGGTGCGGGAGCTGGAGCAGGAGCAGGTGCTGCTGCCGGGGTCGAAGCTGGAGCAGCTGCAGACGCCGCCGACTGATCCGCCGGTGGAGGAGCTGCCGGCGCGGCTGACGAAGCTGCTTCATTCGTCGGCGCGGCTGGCGTCGAGCTCTTGCATCCTCCCAGGACCAGAACAGTAGTCAGAGCAAACGTTGTTGCCAGATTTCGTTGCATTGTTCGCATGAATCATCTTCTCCCTGATGCTGCAAATCTCGGTAGCAATATACTCCCGATAGAGTACACATGATTGGATGAAAGTTGTATGTCACTCGTTTTCTAGCCGCTTTTCACGATTTCCGGAGTTTCGTAGAGAGAAGATTCTTCACGCTTTCCCTCCCTCGAAGTACTGTTCGATCTCCTCCAGGGTCTTGCCCTTGGTCTCCGGCAGGAAGAACGTGACTACCGTGAAGTAGATCACCGTAAATCCGGCGAAGAGGAAGAACATAAACGAGTAGCCATACTTGCTGACCACGGGCAGAAAGATAGCGGCCAGCGTAGTCGAGACCAGCTGATTCAGGACCAGAGCGATGCTCATGCCGTTGGACCGGATGCGTGTCGGCATCAGCTCCGACAGAGCCAGCCACACACCGACACCCGGGCCGATGGCGTAGAACGACATGAACAGGTAAAGCCCGATTGCGACCATCCAGCCATGGCTGGAGTCCGGAACCCTGCCCACCAGTGCCCGATCAATCTTGAGTGGCGCAGTACGCGCGGCATCGACATCGGCGAAAGGGTTCTTGAAAAACGCTTCCACCTTGTTGGAGGGAACGGCGCTTTCGCGCGTGATCTCGATAGGAGCAGCGCTCGGATCATCGGAGCGAACAAAGCTTGTGGCCGCAGTGAAATCGCCATACGAGTAGATGACGGCCAGCGATGAGCGCTGGCTGTCGATTGAGCCTCCCTTGCCCGTGGCGTCGAGCAGACGCCTGGCCTCCTCTGGGGTAAAGCTCAGCTTGAGCGTCTGGTCGGGAGCAACCATGGCCTGAACCGTATCGCGGCAGTCCTGATTCAACTTCTCGGTGCCCAGAAACAGCAGCCCCACGCCGATCAGCGAGACGATGATGCCCGAGGTTCCCAGGATGAAGAGGAACTTGCGCCCCTTGCGGTCGATCAGGGACATGCCGATGATCGTCATCAAGAAGTTGACCGTCGTGAACAGGACATATCCCCAGTGAGCGTGCAGGTCCGAGAGTCCGCTCTGAAGCAGGATGGCCGTGTTGTATCCGATGATGGAGTTGACTCCGGTCCCCGTGTTGCAGGCGAGGATGAGGCAGGCTAGGACGAAGGGAATGACATACTTTCTTCGCACCAGGGAGTCCCTGACGACCTGCCCGGAGGGAGCCTTGGTTGCGGCCACCCGCTCCATCTCCTTCAGCTCCATCTCGGCCTGTTGTGATTCGCGTGACCGCAGCAATGACGTCAGAGCCTTCTCTTTCCGGCCGCGGAGGAACAGCCAGCGCGGAGACTCCGCGACGAACAGGCTGCCCAGAACAAAAAGAAGTCCCGGAGGCAAAGACACCCAGAAGATGCGCCGCCATGCCTGGTCCTTGAAGGCGAAGACCGTCAAGGCATCGGAGGCTTTGGCCACGGCCTCGACCCGGTAGCTGTAGTAGATCCCGATCAGCGCTGCGGAGACGATGCCTAGCGTGAGGAGCCATTGAAAGACAGCCGTCCCTTTGCCGCGGTTGGATGCCGGAAGGCACTCGGCTAGATACAGAGGAACGACCACGCCGATCAGTCCACCGCTGATGCCTTGCAACAACCGGCCAAAAAATAAAGGCCCGTAACCCTGGGAGAGCGCGATCACCGGAATGCTGAGCACAAAGGTCAGTCCACTGATGATCATCAGAGGCTTGCGTCCCATCCAGTCAGCGAGCAAACCGGCAAAGAGCGTGGAGATGACACTGCCGAGAAGCACCGCAGCGACGATGATCGAGAGCTGGCTGGCGTTGAGCCGTGAGGTCGCCTCAAGGTAGGGAAGCGCCCCTCCGATGATGCCGACGTCGACGCCGTATAACAGGCCACCGAGTCCTGCCACGAGAAGAAGAAAACGGTTGTAACTGGACTTCATCCCCAGAGAGGACGAGGCAGGGGCAGAACTCGACACATTATTGGTCATAGGCCATCTGGAATTGAATTTGAACTCGTTGATACAGCGATGCGAGGGTCCACGATAAAAGGTGCAGCAGGGCTTCAGATGTTTCCAGATCCACGGAGAGTATCTTCCGCAGCGTAGCGTGCAATCGGCTGCCAGCGGACGTCCCGTCCATTTGATCTTTGCAGAACACGATATCAGTCTCGCGGGCGATAGGGAACGTTAAGTGCATCGGCGAAGGTTGTCTTTCCGCCACCTACAACTCGCTCTGCTCGCTCAGGCTGAAGATGCGTTCCATCAAGACCCAGCGCTGGCCGGGGCGAGACTCGGCAAGAGGCTGTTGAAACTGACCCATGAGGGCCTCCCACTCCTGCACCCTGGGGTTTGCCGCATCGGCGGCGGCCTTGGCGGCGAGAGAGAAGGTCTCATCGACCTCCATGATCATGAACAGCCGCCTGCCCAGAAGATAGATCTCCATGTCGACGATCCCGGCTCCAAAGATGCTGTCCCGGATCTCGGGCCAGATCTTCTCATGGTGCCGCTTGTACTCGGCAATGGCGGTGGCATCGTCTTTCAGGTCAAGTGTCAAACAATATCGGTTCATGACTCCTCGCAATTCTCATGCATTCTATTTATAGAGGTAGTACCGGTAAACGGAAGCCTATTTCGGCTACGCCGTAGATCGAAAACAAGGTATTCTTTTGAGGGATGGAATTTCAATATATGAGTGAAGCCTTTTATCTGGAAAACAAAGTAGCACTCGTGACAGGGGGCGCAAGCGGGATCGGTGCCGCGACCGCACGGGAGCTTACGCGGGCTGGGGCCAGAGTTATCCTCGCCGATATCCACCTCGCTCAAGCCGAATCGCTTTCCGGCGAGCTTGCCGGCTCGCGGGCTGTGGCGATGGACGTCACCGACTCGGCCTCCATTCGGCTCGCGTTCGACAGCATCCCGCATCTCGACATTCTGGTAAACAACGCCGGCATCGGCCTGGTGGGAGATATCTCAGGCACCTCCGAGGAGGACTTCGAACGGGTCATGCGGGTCAACGTGAACAGTGTCTTTCTGGTCTCGAAGGCCGCCCTGCCGCTTCTGCTGGCTTCGCGCGGCTCGATCGTGAATATCGGATCGGTGGCCGGATCAGTAGGGGTCAAGCAGCGATTCGCCTACTGCGCAAGCAAGGGTGCCGTGCAGGCGATCACGCGGCAGATCGCCGTGGACTACCCAAAGGAGCTGCGCGTCAACTGCATTGCTCCTGGAACTGTCCAGACTCCGTTCGTCGAGGGATACCTGGAGAAGTATCACGCTAACGAGAAAGAAAAGGTCCGCGCGGAGCTGGTGGCGCGCCAGCCGATCGGAAGACTCGGCACGCCGGAGGACATCGCCAGCCTCGTCCGCTATCTGTGCTCTAAAGAGGCCGAGTTCATCAACGGCGCCGTCATCCCCATCGACGGTGGGTGGACGGCCGCATGAGCACAGCCAATGGTCTTCTGCAACAGAACTCTCCATACCATGAAGAAGGGAATGCCTGAACCTTGAGCGAGATTCTGATTACAAATGTTCGCGTCGTCGACCTTCGCTTTCCAACCTCGCGCGACCATATAGGCTCGGACGCCGTCAACAAAGATCCGGATTATTCGGCGGCCTACTGCATCCTCGAGACCAACGCCGGGCTGACTGGTCATGGATTGACCTTTACGCTCGGTCGCGGCACCGATCTTGTCGTCCAGGCGGCGAACTATCTCTCGCGCTACGTCGTGAATCGCTCGCTCAGCTCCATCACGGACGACCTATGCGCCTTCTCCCGCCAGCTTACCGAGGACACGCAGTTCCGCTGGCTGGGGCCGGAGAAGGGGGTTATTCACCTCGCGACCGGCGCTCTGATCAATGCGGTCTGGGACCTGTATGCGCGCGCGGAGAAGAAGCCGCTGTGGCAGTTACTCTCCGATCTCGAACCCTGCCAGATTCTCAAGGCGATCGACTTTCGCTACATCGACGATGCATTGACGCCAGAAGAAGCAAGAGAGATTCTTGAGCGGGCGCGGGAAGGGAAGACTGAGCGGCTTGCTTTGCTCAAGAAGAATGGCTATCCCGCTTACACGACCTCGGTCGGGTGGTTCGGATACTCCGAAGAGAAGATTCGGAGGCTCTGCCATGAGGCTCTCGCTGAGGGCTGGACGCATTTCAAGCTGAAGGTTGGCGGCGATCCGCAGGAAGACCTTCGCCGTGGTCGTATTGTGCGCGAGGAGATCGGGTGGACCAACAAATTGATGGTCGACGCCAATCAGAAGTGGGGCGTGCTCGAGTCCATCGAACGCACCAGCCAGCTTGCCGAGCTGAAGCCGTGGTGGATGGAGGAGCCGACCAATCCTGACGATATCCTCGGTCACGCTCGCATTCGCCGTGAGGTTCCCTCGGTCCGCATCGCAACTGGAGAGCACTGCCACAACCGCGTGATGTTCAAACAATTCCTGCAGGCGAAGGCGCTCGATGTCGTGCAGCTCGACAGTTGCCGCGTCGGCGGAGTGAACGAGAACCTCGCAATCCTTCTGCTGGCGACGAAATTCAATATTCCTGTCTGCCCGCACGCAGGCGGAGTCGGTCTCTGCGAGTACGTTCAGCATCTCTCCATCTTCGACTTCCTCTCCGTCTCCACCAGCATGGAGAACCGCGTCATCGAGTTCGTCGACCATCTTCACGAACACTTCGTGACTCCGGTGCATATTCGCGACGGCCACTACCAGGTGCCCACGGAGTCGGGATACAGTATTGAGATACGCGAAGAATCTCTCGACCGCTTTGCTTATCCGCAGGGCGAGGCATGGAGCACGAAGGCATGAAGCTGGTTACATTCTCCGGAAAGAAGTCCTCCACCCAGAACCCCTCGGCGATCCTGAGCCGCGATGTCCCCACCCCCGGCGTGCTTCTTGGCGACGAGATCGTTGATCTTACTGGACTGGCACACTCCAGCGTGCTTGCCATCATCGAGGCAGGAGACTCCGCACTTGCCGAGATCAAGGCGAAGCTCGACAAGGCTCCTCGCGTCTCGCTTTCTGAGGTCACGCTGCATGCTCCTCTCCGTCCGCCACGCGTCTTCGGGGTTGGGCTGAACTATGCGAGCCACGCCGCAGAGTCCAAGATGGCGGTGCAGAAGGTCCCGACGGTCTTCATGAAGCTCTCGAGCTCAGTCGTCGGGCCGGATGTTCCGGTCGTTCTGCCGAAGATCAGCAGCCAGCCGGACTATGAGGCAGAGCTCGGCGTAGTCATCGGCAAATCCGGCTACCAGATAGCAGCCTCAGACTGGCAGCAGTATGTGTATGGCTACACCATCGTCAACGACGTAAGTGCGCGCGACATCCAGCTTGCCACTTCGCAGTGGACGCTGGGCAAGTCTTTCCCAAGCTTTACTCCGCTGGGACCGGCGGTCGTGACCTCCGATGAGGTGGGCGATCCACACACGCTGAACATAGCCCTGACCATCGATGGCGAGACGCTGCAATCGGCGAACACGCGCGATCTGATCTTCAAGGTTCCAGCGCTGATCGAGTACATCTCCAGCACGACGCCGCTGGAGGCAGGCGACGTCATCAGCACAGGAACGCCGGAAGGCGTAGGGCTTGGCCGTACGCCGCAACGCTGGCTGAAACCCGGTGAGGAGATAGTGATCACCATCGAGAAGCTGGGAAGCCTTCGCAATCGCACCGTAGCCGAATAATCTTTGCTGAAACTGCTGGATCGTATCCCCCTCACAGGGGATACGATCCGGCGGCGCTCTCATGTAGTCTCAGCCTGACCCATGGGTTTCGAGCGCATCTTTCCCTCGCATTGCCGACAGGCCTGCCGTGCCTGGGTCTGTCTCTGCGCGGTCGTGGCGCTGTCGGTGGTCTCCCTGCCTGCCCAGGTCGGCGCAACCAGTGTTCCTCTACTGCTTCCGTCGGCAATTGCCTTCGATGCGGACGGCAATCTTTACATCGCCGAGACTGCAAGGCACGTCGTACGCAAAGTCGATCGCTCCGGCTTCATCACGACCGTGGCCGGGACAGGGACGCAGGGCTACGATGGCGACCGCGCGCAGGCATCGCAGGCCCTGCTGGATTCTCCGGAGGGATTGGCTGTCGATGCGACCGGCCTTTACATCGCCGACACGCACAACCATCGCATCCGTAAGGTCGATCTCTCAAACGGCATCATTACCACGATCGCAGGAGGCTCCGCCGCGGGCGCTACAGGAGACAGCGGCCCAGCGCTGGCCGCGACACTGGACCGGCCCATCGCGATCGCGCTGGATGCGAAGAGCAACCTCTACCTCGCCGATGCTGGAAGCCATCGCATCCGCCACATCGACGCCTCAACCGGCACGATCACCACGGTCGCTGGAGCCGGAACTCAGGGATATGCTGGCGACAGTGGACGCGCGGCCACGGCGCTGCTCGACTCCCCCCAGGGGCTTGCCGTAGATACGCAGGGCAATCTGTACCTTGCCGATACTCACAATCAGCGCATCCGACGGGTGGGTGCCACGTCGGGAGTCATCACCACGGTTGCGGGCACCGGAGCCTTCGGATATGCGGGCGACTCCGGCTCTTCTACAGGAGCAAGGCTGGCGCTTCCTCGAGGACTCTCCATGGACCCGGAAGGGAACCTCTACCTCGCCGACACCGCGAACCATCGCATTCGCCGTATCGACGCAGCGACCGGAGCAATCACCACAGTCATAGGAGATGGAACCCAGGGCTTCGCCGGCGATGGTGGAGCGCCCGATGCCGCATCCCTGGACACTCCCCGGACAACAGCGATCCAGACGACGGCGATCAACCCCTCGGGGCTGGTCACGGTTGCCGATACAGCGAACCAGAGAGTCCGTCAGGTATCCGGAGCATCGCTTCGGACGATCGCGGGGCTGGGCGCGGAGAATCCAGTCAGCCTGTCGATCACAGGCGATGCCGCTGTTACGTACGGCTCGGGAAAGGTCACAGCAACGTTGCTCTCTCCTGACGAGGCGGCAGGCACGGTCACCTTTTCCGACAGCTTCACGGGAGCTTCAGGCTCGTCCATGATCGTCCCGCTCTCCTCGAATGCAGCCATCCTGGACACATCACTTCTGCCTGCGGGCCAGCACATCCTCACCGCGTCCTACGGTGGCGACTCCTCGCACATCGCAGCGCAGAGCGCGGTCTTTCCCCTGACCGTGAATCCGTTGCCGATCACGGCGGTGATCTCGCCGGGCTCGCTCCAGTACGGCGAAGAGATCCCGGCCATCCTTGGTGGTCTCACCGGAGTTCTCCCCCGCGACCAGTCTTCTGTGGCGGTCACTGTCTCTGCCGATGTTCCCGCACATCCCTTTGCGGGAGCCTATCCTCTCAGCGCGGTCCTTACAGGAGCGGCCGCGGGCAACTACACGCTCTCCGCGCAACCTATCCTGACGATCACGAAGGCTCGCACGGCTACGGCGCTTACGGCAACCACAGCCACTCTCGCCACCGCGACCAGCGTCGATGCGGGACAGCCTGTTCTGCTCAGCGTTCATGTGGCCAGCGCGACCAGCGGGACGCCCACCGGGGCCATCCTGCTCTCGGATGGAGGAACACTGCTGACGGCCGGAAGCGCGAACGCTTCGGGCAACCTGATCTTTGCAACCTCCTCGCTGGGAACAGGGCCACACAGTCTCTCCGCTGTCTATTCGGGAGACACGAACTTTCTCTCCAGCACCTCACCCACTGCGCTGTTCATCGTCAATACTCCCCAGGGGGAGCCGGCTGATTTCACGCTGGCATCGAGCAGCGCAACGATGCAGACGATCGTCTCCGGAGGCTCGGTCAACTTCGCCTTCGTAGTCAACACGCAGGGCAATCTTTCGAGTCCGGTGACCCTCTCGGCCTCAGGACTCCCTGATCTTGCGACCGCCTCTTTCAATCCCGGCAGCATACCGCCTGGAACCGCATCCGGCTCCTTTACGATGACGATCCAGACGCCGAAGACCGCGCAGCTTGCCCACAAGAGAGAGCCCTTCACCCTTGCACTGCTGATTCTGCCGTTGCTTGCCGCACCCCTCTGCAAGCAGCGATACGCTCGAGCGCGGATTCTCACCATCGTTTTTCTCGTGGCACCGTTGCTGCTCACGACAGGCTGCGGCGATCGGGTGCGTACAGGAAGCAATGCCGTCACGCCGACAAAGTCCTACACGATCACCGTTACTGGGACCGCCCTTGACAACACAGGAGCCGCGCTTCGCCATACGGCCACCGTCACCCTTACGGTCCAGGCAGCATCTTAAGCAGGGGCCAACAGCTTCAGCAGGAAGAACACTGCAACCCCAGCGAAGAAGATCAGAGCCATCCGGATGCCTGGTTCGCGATTCACCTCCGGGACCAGGTCGGTTGCGGCCACATAGATCGTCACACCCGCCGAGAGAGGCAAGCCGGCTCGCACCCATCCTGGTCTCAGGTTGATCACAAGTACTCCTACAAGAGTCATCGCGCCCAGAATCATCGCCGAATTCAGCGCCGCCTGCTTTCCACGCCCGCTTGCCAGCATCACGCTGGCGACGGTGAACCCTTCGGGAAGCTTGTGCAGAAACACCGCAATGAAGATGACCCATCCCAGCCAGTGCGAGAGCACAAAGCCGGACCCAATGGCGATGCCGTCAAAGAAGGTATGGGCTGCAAGCCCCAGAAGGACCGAATAGCTCGTCTTCGCCGAGAGGAACTCGTGATGATGGGTCTCTTCGCCAAAGTGAAAGTGGGGAACCAGCGTATGTTCCAGCAGGTGCACGCCGCAGTAGCCGGCGAGAATGAGAATGGGGGCCCACCGGGGATTCAGCGACAACCCTTCCGGCACCATCTCCAGAACGGCCGCTGCGAGCATGAAACCCGCTCCAAGAGCCACGAAGTAGCGCAGCGCGCGCGCCGAAGGAGAGCGCCGCACGAGCAGAAGACCACCGAGATAATCCGCAAGTCCCGCTGCTGCTCCCAGCGACAGACTCAGCCAGAGCGATGACATCGTCTATCCATTCCGGACGCGCCGGGCCTCTCTGTCGTCTTCCACAGGACAGCATCTCAGCCCGAAGGCTGGTATCGCGATGAGTCTCAGGTTCATATCTGTTTGATTTTACCTGTCTCGGGCCACTGCGATTCACGCGCAAGCACAAGCACGACTCCAATGCCGCAAAGAAGCACCAGGCCTTCGAGTCTTTCGGACCAGACGTGCAGCCGCTCGAAGTCGATCCGCGCGGGAGAGGAGATATCCGCGGTCTCGATTGCTCCTCCGGCCTGCACTCTGTCACGCTCCATGGCTGGAAGAATCTCAAACTGCGAATAGGCTGTGACGACCAGCATGATCAGGGCAAGGATCATCCCGATGGCAAATCCCACGCGTGCCGGAACCTCGGCGCGAAACCACAGCGTTGCCGTGGCCACGCAGAAGATGCCGCCTCCGATGAGGCCGATCCAGTGCAGAAGGTTAAGGCATCCGCCCACGACGAGTCCGGCTTCGTGAGCGCTGGAGAGCCGTCCGAAGGCGATTGGAGCCACGACAAAGGCAAAGAAAGCCAGTCCACCCACCCAAGCCGTCATCGCCAGCAACCGCAGAGCCCGAAGAGTCTTTTCAATCACTAGACCAGATCCCTTCCAATCAAGCGATGTATCCGATCTTTGATCGGAGGATGAGTCGCGAAGAGATTCGAGAATCCTCCACTGCCCAGCAGCGGAGCCACAATAAACAGATGCGCTGTGGCCGGAGAAGCCTGCAGGGGAATCCGTCGCGAATAGTTATCGAGCTTTTGCAATGCGCGTGCCAACGCGTAAGGATTTCCTGTCTCCTTCGCTCCGGTTGCGTCAGCCTCATACTCACGCGAGCGCGAGATCGCCAGCTGGATCAGCGTTGCCGCAATCGGAGCCACGATCAGCATAAGCAGGCCAGTCAATCCGCCGCCGCGACCTCGCTCATCGCGGCTGCCACCAAACAGCGAGGCCCAGTAACCCATCCTTGCCACCATCGTGATGGCCCCGGCCAGCGTTGCGGCGATAGAGCTGGTAAGGATATCGCGATTTTTCACGTGCCCCAGCTCATGGGCCAGGACTCCCTCAAGCTCCTCATCATCCAGCAGACCCAGAATTCCGTTGGTTACTGCGACCGAGGCGTGCTTCGGGTTCCTTCCCGTCGCAAATGCGTTCGGGCTCTCGCTTGGGATCACGTAGACCTTGGGCATGGGCAGTCCCTGCTTTGCCGACAACCGCTCGACGACGTTATACACACGCGGCAACTCTTCGCGTGTGGCCGGTTGAGCACGGTACATCGAGAGCGCAAGCTTGTCCGAGAAGAAATAGGTGCCGAAGTTGAATACAACCGACAGACCGAAGGCCAGCACCATTCCGTTTCGCCCACCGAAGTGATCCCCTATAAAGACCAGAAACAAGGTCAGCACTACCAGAAGCAGCGTTGATTTGAAGGTATTCATCTCAGCCTCGCAGAGGGGTTACCTCTGTTGGTTTAGACGCAACAGGGCCCGGTTCTCTACGCGACAGCGCACGCTTCAGGACAACCTCGAGCGCCGCCTTTTGTTCAGCATACTCCGCTTCGTTCAATCGCCCCTCAAGACGGTCGGTCTCGACTGCGAACAGCTCTTCCTTGAGCGAGGTCAACAGGGCTCCCGGCCCCGTGGGCACAGAGGCGGCAACAGGCTGCAAGGCCGTCGTTACAGCCGGACCTTGCGGGTTATTCTTCAGCATCACACCGGCACCGGCGGCCATGGCCAGCCCAAGTCCGCCAAGAATCCACCACTTGTACTTCGCCCAGGGATCGTTGGTGCCTTCTGGATCGATCGGATTGCCCAGCCCTCCCCCTGGCCGGGTGTCCGTGGCGGCTGAGCCTCCGCCTGCCTGCTGTGGACCAGCCTGCCCATTATCTCCGGAGGTTGGTGCGGCGCTGTCGCGCGGAAGCTGTCCTGTCCCGGAGACCGTGAACTCCAGCGGCTGCGACGGCGATACGTTGCGAGCTACATAGGTCTGCGCCGTCGTCTCTTCCGTCACTGGCGTATAGGCGGCAGAGGAGCCCGCCTTGAAGCTCATGCTCTTCGGCATCATGATGGCAACGGTGTCGGTTGTCATCGTCGGCTTGGGCACAAGCTTCAGGCTTCCGTCGTACGGCAGCTTGTAGGTGATCTGAAAGCGCGTCTCTCCCGGTCGAATGGGAAAGATAAAAGTGTAGTGGTTCGCATCATTCAGCGGAGTCGGCGCAGCCTGCACCGGCATGCCTCCCGGAGCCAGAGCCGCCGAGCCTTCGACGATCGCTCCTGCGGGAAGGTAGAACTCGAACGGCCGCTCTCCGAACTGCGTCTTCGGCGGGTTCGAATCGTTCTTCACGAAGAAGTTCTCAACGACACGCA
The DNA here is from genome assembly GCA_035316475.1 of Edaphobacter sp. Lineage (GTDB taxonomy): Bacteria > Acidobacteriota > Terriglobia > Terriglobales > Acidobacteriaceae > Edaphobacter. Next base: position 14,597 of record DATHJA010000206.1, read on the forward strand.
GCGACTTGCCGCTCTCGTCGGTCTGGATGCGCATCACATCCGCCTCGCTGGTTACGCCTGCGACCTTCGCGGCTGCGTCATAGACGTCCACATCCACCGACTGTGTTCCGGGAGGCGCGGGGCGAAAGTAGTTGGCTTTGTCGTGCGTGACGCGGATCAGGTGCATGCCCGGATCAGGCAGATCGAGCGTGAAGTTTCCCTTCGCGTCCGTCTTCGTGTGGGTGGACTCCTGCATACCTTGGGCAAGGCGGATCAGCACGACTTCGTCTCCCGCCGCGGGCTTGTTGTTGGTCTTATTGGTAACGGTGCCGGAGATGGATTCGGCGACGGCAAAACCGGAAAAAACAATACCTGCGGCTGCAATCGCCGCTACGCGTCGAAGACTGGAAGATAAGCAGATCACGTATCAAGTCTACGTCAAACCACGAGCATCGCGGAGGCGTCAGGCATGGCTGCCGCGGGCGCCCATGCCTCTCTGCTCCAGAGCGTCCATCTCGGCGATCACCTCGGCGGCCTCGTTCTCGAGCGCAGTACGCTGCTCCACGTAGTCCTGCTCGGGGTATTTGCCGGCAAGATACTCGAAGTTCAGATCGCGCAGGTTGTCGTAGATGACGTCCTTGCGCTCGCGCAGATAATCCACTCGCGTCTTGTCGGCCTGGAAGAAGGGGTTCCGCTCCGGCCAGAAGATAAACGCGAACAGGCCCACGGTAAGAATGACTCCCGCAATCGCTCCCATCAGTACTCCGTCTCCCGCCGGATGCGCGCGCGCAGGGCGTCATCACCAGCTGTCAGTTCTACGGGGAATCCCGCGGCGACTGAACGCGCCAAGCTGCGCTTTCGCCACAGAGCAACCAGAACTCCCGTACCCACCGTTGCGAGCAGGAAGACCGCCATGGGGGCGATCCATGCGGCATTGTCGAAGCCTCCACGGATTGGCGCGGCCAGAACCGTAGGGCCGTACTTCGCGGAGAACCAGTTCAGGATTGCCGTATCGCCGCCCCCTGAGCCAACCTGCTGCCGAAGCTCACCAATCATGCGATCCGAGTCAGGGCAGCCTACGTGATTGCACTCCAGCAGAATCTGGCCGCATCCGCAGACGCACATCATCTCGTGCCCCAGCCTTCCGAAGCGCGAGCTCGAATCCGCCGCGCCCAGCATGACAATGGCCAGCAGGCAGACTGCCGCACTCTGCCACCAGCGCCTGACTGTCATAGGGCTAAGCATGGTTCACCTCGACCTCGCGCACGGGCAAGGGAACTGCAACCCGCGCAGGAGCCGTGGCACGCGTCAGGTTGGGCACAAGCGCCAGGAAGGTCCCCATCACCACGATCAGCACACCGATCCAGATCCAGTTCATCAGCGGATTGATGAAGACCTTGATGATCGGTTTGTCGGTATCGGGATTCTTGCCTTCATAGATGACGTAGAGGTCCTCGGCAAGTGTCGAATGCAGAGCCACCATCGTCGAAGTCGTCTGGCTGGCGTTGTAGAACCGGCGCTCCGGGGCAAGCTGTACGATCTTCTTCGATCCCTTGAAGACGTCCAGCAGAGCATACTCGGTGTCGTAGTTCCGATTGCTGTCCTGGGTAAAGCTTTGGCAGACGAGGTGGTATCGACCCAGGGTCATGGAGTCACCGAAGCCCATCTCCTGCTCGCGCGACTGATTGAAGGCGCCACCCGCGATGCCGATGAACATGACGACGATGCCGAAGTGGACGATGTAGCCACCGTAACGGCGGGTGTTGCGGCGCACCAGGAGGATGACGGAACCGAAGAGATTTTTGCCGGTCTGGGTTCGGACCACAGCCGCCCCGCGCAGGAACTCCCCAGAGATAGTGGTGACGACACCTGCGGCAAGGGTGAAGGTGATCAGGGAGAAGAGCTCAGCCTGCATGTCGTCGCCCGCGCTCCAGGGGCGAACGCCGCACGCGATGACGACGGCAAAGGTCACCGCCATGGCGATGCAGGGAAGAATGAAGTTGCGGCGAATAGAGCGGAGAGAGGTGGACCGCCACGCCAGCAGAGGACCGATGCCGGTGAGGAAGAGAAGAAAGACTCCGATGGGAAGATTTACGCGATTGTAGAAGGGAGCGCCCACCGTTACCTTCGATCCCTGCACATACTCGCTGAGAACGGGGAAGAGCGTTCCCCACAGAACCGTAAAGCAGGCCGTCAGCAAAATCAGGTTATTGAATAGGAAGCTCGACTCACGGCTGACCAGCGACTCCAGCCGGTTCTCGCTCTTCAGATGATCCTTCTGCTTGAAGAACGTAAACAGACATACGGAGAAGACAATGAGAATAAAGGCGTAGAACCAGTCGCCAATCGAAGACTGCGCGAAGGCATGCACGCTGCTAACGATGCCGGAACGTGTCAGCAGAGTCCCGAGAATCGTCAGCAGGAACGTCGAGAAGATCAGCCAGACGTTCCACGTCTTCATCATCCCGCGCTTCTCCTGCATCATCACCGAGTGCAGAAACGCGGTTCCTGTAAGCCATGGCATCAGGCTGGCGTTCTCCACCGGGTCCCATCCCCAGTAGCCGCCCCAGCCCAGAACGCTGTAGGCCCAGTGTGCGCCCAGGAAGATCCCGCAGGTCAGAAACAACCAGGTCACCATCGTCCAGCGACGGGTGATATGAATCCACTTCTCGCCGGGATAACGCATCATCAGTGCTCCCAGCGCGAAGGCAAAGGGCACCGAGAATCCCACGTACCCCAGATACAGCATCGGAGGATGGATCACCATCTCCGGGTACTGCAGCAGAGGATTGAGACCGAACCCATCCTGTGCCACCGGTCCTGGCTGAATCGCGAATGGCGGCGCAGCAAAGTTCAGCAGAAGGAGGAAGAAGACCTGCACACCGGCAAGGATCGTCGAGGCAAACGCGGAGAGCCGCACATCGATCTTGTACCGCATCCGCAGTACGAATCCGTAGGCGCTCAGCAGCCACGCCCACAACAGCAGCGACCCCTCCTGCCCGCTCCACAGCGCCGAAAACTTGTACGCCGTGCTCAGATCGCGATTGGTATGGTGCAGGATGTAGCTGACCGAGTAGTCGTTCGTGAAAGCTGCCCAGACCAGGGCAAAGGCTGCACAGGTCATCGCGACAAAGCTCATCAGGCCTGCTCGACGGGCCGTCTCACCAAGCCGTCCGGCCCCGCTGCCGCCAGAGGTGATTCCTGCCTCCGACCGGGAGCGCCACAGAGCAAGGGCGCCCATGACTAACGTATAGGCGCTCAGGACAAGAGCCAGGAGCAGCGCAAAGCTCCCGAACTCAGGCATAGGGTGGGTTCGCATGAATTCCTCTCCCCATTCTCTCAGCGGCTGGCCGAATCAAGCAATGGAAGGGAAGAGAATACGGCGTTTATCGCGCAGGTCTTCAGGCAGTGGCAGGGGAAATTACAGGTTCGAGAGGGTCAATCGTCTCCGGCATCCCGGCCATCTCCTGAACACAACGGAGCAGGTCCTCCGGCGGCAACGGCTTTAGACGGAACACAACCCGAAGCTCCTCATACTCCTGCGCAGCCTCTTCCAGGCCGCTGATTACCAGTACAGGAACGTGCGACCGAAGGCGACGAACCTCCTGCACAAATGCGCTGCCGCTCATGCCCGGCATGATGTGATCGGTGATGACGAGGTCGATCTCCGAGAGGAAATCGCCGTTGCGAAGCTGTTCGAGAACTCGCGCCGGATTCAGGGCCGTGATGACTGCGTATCCGTTCCGTTTCAGGATGGCCTGACGTACTGTGGCCTGGACCGCATTGTCATCCACCAGAAGTATGGTCTTTGTATGCATCTACAACTCCAGGGAGAAACTCGGCAGATATGCATCGGCATCACGATTTCTCCCCTCATGGAATGAAAATCTGGAACGGAGAAAAAGTGATCCGCAAAAATCAAAGAACTGCAGGTACTTCTAACTTCGATGTACTTATGAGTAAGCCATACCGCTACAAATCGTAGCTCGAAAATGTGGCGAGCAAAAAATGGCGGTACGTTGAAATCGATGCCGCTCGAGGCGTCCGGGTTTTCCGACAGTGGAAAAATTGGTCATGCCGGTTACCCTCCGCGCGGCAGCAGCGAGGAGTACGCCCATCCCTTGTGCTAGACGAGCGCAGGTTAACAATTTACAGTTGGCGCAGGTAGCAAAGCCTGTGGAATCAAAAGGAAAACTGTGACGCTATCCATCATTGACTGGCTGATCATGCTGGTCTATTTCGCATTCGTTCTGGGGATCGGTTTTGCCCTCAAGCGCTTCATGCGGACCTCGAACGACTTCTTTCTCGCCGGCCGCTCCATCCCGGCCTGGGTCTGTGGTCTCGCCTTCATCTCGGCGAACCTGGGAGCCCAGGAAGTCATCGGCATGGGGGCCTCCGGAGCCAAATACGGCATCAACACCAGCCATTTCTATTGGATCGGGGCGATTCCGGCGATGATCTTCGTCGGCATCTTCATGATGCCGTTCTACTACGGCTCCAAAGCGCGTTCGGTGCCCGAGTACCTTCGCATGCGCTTCGACGAGAAGACCCGCGCCGTAAACGCCTTCTCCTTCGCCATCATGACCGTGCTCTCCTCCGGCATCTCGATGTATGCGATGGCGCTGCTGATCCAGACTCTCGGGCTCTTCCACGGGATCATTCCGGATCAGTACATCTTCCACGTCTCGGTCTTTCTCTCTGCCATCATCGTTCTCGCTTACATCTTCCTCGGCGGCCTTACGAGCGCCATCTATAACGAGGTTCTGCAGTTCTTCCTCATCGTTGCCGGGTTCGCTCCACTGGTCTGGATCGGGCTGCGCAACGTTGGCGGATGGCAGGGAATCAAGCACACGCTTCCTGCCTCGATGACACACTCCTGGCGCGGCATGGCCCATGCCAATACCAACACCCTGGGTGTGGAATGGATCGGCCTCTCCATGGGGCTCGGCTTTGTGCTCAGCTTCGGATACTGGTGCACGGACTTCCTCGTCATTCAGCGCGCCATGGCCGCCGACTCCGAGGTCTCCGCGCGCCGCGTTCCCCTCATCGCCGCCATTCCGAAGATGTTCTTCCCCTTCCTGGTTATCCTTCCCGGGCTGATTGCTGTCTCGATAAGCTCCAAGGTGATCACTCCGGAGCAGAAGATCCTCTCCGCTCCAACCTCCGCCGCAGGAGCGATCTCTGCGCCCTCCTCTACAGTGGCTCCTTCCGCTGTTGCTGCTTCTTCTGCCAGCAGCAGCGAAGCTCTCGACAACTCGCACCCGCACGGCATCGTTCCCCTGAAGACCAACCCACTCAATGGCCAGCCGGTAACCGACAGCAAGGGCAACCCCGTCTATAACTATGACCTCGCCATTCCCGTGCTTCTGCTCTACTACTTTCCGACGGGAATCCTGGGACTGGGCCTCACCGCTCTGCTCGCCAGCTTCATGTCGGGCATGGCCGGCAATGTAACCGCCTTCAACACCGTCTGGACCTACGACATCTATCAGGCCTATATCAACAAGCGTGCGACGGACGCGCACTATCTCTGGATGGGTCGTATGGCCACCATAGGTGGCATTCTGCTCTCCATCGCCGCCGCCTACGCCGCCACCAGCTTCAACAACATCATGGACGCGCTGCAGCTGGTCTTCTCGTTCGTCAACGCGCCCCTGTTCGCAACCTTCCTTCTGGGCATGTTCTGGAAGCGCACCACCGGTCACGCCGCCTTTACAGGACTTCTCTCAGGAACCGCCGCGGCCCTCATTCATCACGGACTCAGTCTCCCAGTCGATGCGGCTCCGGGAATCCATGGCGGCTGGATCACGCCTCTCCATTACTACGCAAGTGACATGGCGCAGAACTTCTGGACGGCCATCTTCGCCTTCTCGGTCAACCTCCTCGTCACCATCGCCGTCAGCCTCGTCACTCGGCCACGTCAGGACCACGAGCTGGTAGGCCTTGTCTATTCGCTGACTCCCAAGCCCATCGAGAATCACCTGAGCTGGTATCAGAAGCCCTCCACGCTGGCATACGTGGTTCTTGCCATGCTGGTCGTCCTCAACCTGGTCTTTGCATAAAAGGCAACCACGGGGCATAAAGAGCAACACTGGAGCAAATATGGGACTCGACATCCGCATTCCACTCGGCCTGATCTTTCTGATCATCGGCGGCATCATGACCGTCTTCGGATTCGTCACCCGCCACTCCGGAATCTACGAACGCTCGCTGGACGTAAATCTCAACCTCGGTTGGGGCCTGGTCATGTTCCTCTTCGGCCTGACCATGTACCTGGTGGGCCGCCGCCAGAAGTGGCAGGACGATCCCGTCAATCCCCGCCCGTGGGAGAAGCGCGCCCGCAACTGAATCCCATACCGAGCTGAAAAAAGTAGAGGGCATGCACCTGAGAAATCTTCCGGCAGCACTGTTGTCGTTCCTCCTGGCCCTTGGAACCATGGAGCGCTCTCAGGCGCAGGAGCCGCAATACTCCTTCCATCAGTCCTTCTCTCTCTTTGGGGAGTACTCCAATACCTCCAGCCGCATCATCCTGGGAGCCGCGCAGAACCGCCGCTTCGCCGCGCTCGGCCTAGGCTACTCGCGCCGTCTTCTGCACAGCCGTCACGTCGACTGGTATTACGCCCCCGAGGTTCTTCCGCTTGTCTTCCTCGAAGACCCCGTCGCCACCGACACGTTCGGCTTCTCCGACCTGCAGCCCGTCACACAGTTATCTCCGACCTCTTCGCCCTGCCGGTCCGAATACGTTTCCATCCCCCCGGACCCCCATCCAGGCCCTCCAGTCTTCACCTTTCGCCGTACCTGCGGAATCCGCTGGACCTACGCCGGAGGAATCAGTCCCCTCGGGCAGCGCCTGAACTTCCGTCCCGGCAAGCGCCTCCAGCCCTTCCTCATGGACAATGCGGGCTTTCTCGTCTCCCCCCGCGATATCCCGGTCGATTTCTCTTCGCGCTTCAACTTCACCTTCGAGTTCGGAGGCGGCCTAGAGTTCTTCCGCACCCCGCGCCACTCCTGGTCGCTCTCCTACAGAATCCATCACCTCTCGAACGGCTTCATCGGAGCCAACAACCCCGGCGTCGACAACCAGATTCTCCGCCTCATCTATTCGCTGGGCCGCTGAGACCGCTGGCCTCTATTCCATCCCCATCCCGGCACACGTGGGAATCCTTCTTTACAAACATCGACATACACCTCGCCTGCCATCCTCTCCAACGCCAACCCTTGCGATAATGGAGACAGGAGATATATGAAGCGGCGCATCATCCGGCAATACGAGCTCATCCGCAAGATCGGCACGGGCGGCAGTGGAGTTGTGTTTCTGGCCAACGACACCCTGCTCCAGCGTCCCGTCGTCATCAAGCTGCTCAAACGCGGCAACCTCACCATCGAGCAGATGCGCGCCACCCAGCTTCGCGAGGCCCGCCTGGCCTCCGCCATCGATCACCCCAATGTTTGCGCCATCTATGACGTGGGTGAGGCGCCGGCCGAATCCGGCGAGGCCGAAGAGGCCTACATCGTCATGCAGTACATCCCCGGCAAATCGCTCGACAAGATCACCGCCGAGGGAGCATCGAGCCTTCAGTTGGTTCTCTCCGCCGGAATCCAGATCGCCGACGGTCTCTCCGCCGCGCACTCGCTCGGCATCTTTCATCGCGATCTGAAGCCCGCCAACGTCATGCTTACCGACGGCGGCCTGATCAAGATCCTCGACTTCGGCCTTGCTCGCCGTCTCTCGCTCGACAAGACCGACTTCGACCCCTCCGGCCCCTCCGATCCACGCTCGCTTCCTCCGCTCGGCGCTACGTACACCGCGCGCGGGGGGACGATCGCCTACATGGCACCCGAACAGTTCGTCACGGGCCAGTCGTCGGTCCAGTCCGACATCTTCGCCCTCGGGCTGATCCTCTACGAGCTCGCCACCGGCCGCCATCCCTTTCACCGGCCCGACGCTCCTGACTTCCAGACCATCCGCGCCACGCAGTTCGCCGATCCGCCGCCCCTGCGCGAGATCAACCCGGCACTTCCGGTCGAGCTCGAAAGTGTCATCCTGCGCTGCCTCGAAAAGCAGCCTGCCGCCCGCTTCGCCTCTGCCGCCGACATTCGCGAGTCGCTCAAGACGGTCATGCGTTCTATGCAGCTCGACACCGTCCTGATGCCAGGAGGCGAGTCCCTCTCCCTCCACTCGCAGGGCCACCGCGCCCTCGAGTCACCCGAAGAGGAGAAGCGGACTACCGGCATTCTCTCGATGCTCGCCGAGCGCTTTCGCGAATCCGGGCCCTCCTCTGGCGGCAAAGAGACCAACAGCATCGTCGTGCTCCCGTTTATCAACTACGGGCCTGCCGATGTCGCCCCGCTCTACGGCTACGCTCTTGCCGACGCGATCGCGACACGTCTTACGCGGGTCACCTCGCTGGTCGTTCGGCCCTCCAGCTCGCTCGCGTCCATTCCCACACAACAGCTCGACCCTCTCAGCATCGGCAAAAAGCTGCTGGTGGACTTCGTCCTCGCCGGAAATTTTTTGCGTTCGGAGAAGGGCTTCGACCTCAACTGGCAGCTTCTCGACGTCCCCCGTCAGAGTGTGCGCGCGGGCGGGTCTATCAACGTAGCCTCCTTCGATCTCGTCAGCGTCCAGACCGAGATCTGCAACGAGGTCTTCAGCACGCTTCAGGGAGTCGGCGGCCTGCGCCTGAAAGAGCAGCATCGCGCACCGTCGCTCACCGAAGATCTCTCCGAGGAGTATCTGCAGGCCCGTGCCCTCCTCTCCTCCTTCATGACCCGCACCGGCAACCGCGACGATCTCGACCGCGCCCACGAGCTCTTCGACTCCGTCATCAAAAGCAACGAGGACTACGCGCCCGCGTGGTCCGGACTCGGCGTCACCCATCTCCAATACACGCTCCACGGCCTCGGCGGCCAGATGCACGTTCTCGAGGCTCGCCGCGCCTTCGATCGCGCCCTTCAGCTCGATCCCGGATCCATCGAGGCGAATCTCTACCGCGTCTACATGCTGCTCTCCCGCGGCGAAAA
>DATHJA010000207.1:0-7332 GCA_035316475.1 Edaphobacter sp.
TGTGCGCAGTGGCGTGGGGGCAGAATCCGCCGGGTGTAGTGGCGGGGATCCCGGTGAACTATGACGAGGCGAAGGTGGGGACCTATACGCTTCCTGATGCCCTGGTGCTGAACGACGGCAAGCCGGTGAAGGATGCGAAGACGTGGTGGAAGAAGCGGCGTCCGGAGATCGTGTCGATGTTCGAGGCGGAGCAGTATGGGAGAGCTCCGGGGCGGCCGAAGGACGAGAGCTTCGCGGTGGTGGAGAAAGGAACTCCCGCGCTGAAGGGGAAGGCGATTCGCAGGAGGGTAGATGTGCATCTCTCGGCGAAGGCGGGCTCGCCGGTGATTCATCTGGTGGAGTATCTGCCAGCGGCGGCGAAGAAGCCTGTGCCGATGCTGCTGTGCATCAGCTTTTCAGCGCCGTCAAATTCGGTGGACGATCCGGAGCTACCGGTGGGCGAGGTGTGGGATGCGAAGACGCATACGAAGATTTCGGCGAACAAGGCTCGCGCCTTCGGCAAGCTGAATGCGGAGGCAGTGCTGGATGCGGGGATTGGCGTGGCTACGTTCTACTACGGCGATGTGGAGCCGGACTATGAGGAGGGATTTCAGGACAGCATCCGCAAGGTTTATCTGAAGGCGGGGCAGAGCAAACGCGGGCCGGAGGACTGGGGCTCGATTGCGGCGTGGGCGTGGGGAATGAGCCGGGTGCAGGACTACCTCGAGACAGACAAGGATGTGGATGCGAAGAGAGTGGCGATCCATGGCGTGTCGCGGCTGGGCAAGACGGTGATGTGGGCGGGTGCGCATGACGAGCGATTTGCGGCGGTGATTGCGAGCTGCTCGGGGGAGGGCGGAGCGGCGCTGAGTCATCGCGACTATGGGGAGACGATTGCGCACCTGACCGCGCCGACGCGGTATCCATATCAGTTTGCGGAGAATTATGGGAGGTGGGCCGGGTTCCCGGACAAGGCTCCCATGGATGCGAATCTGCTGGTGGCTCTAGTTGCGCCGCGTCCTCTGCTGTTGCAGACGGGTAATACGGACTACTGGTCGGATCCGAAGGGGGAGTTTTTATCGGCTGTCGCGGCGGGGCCGGTGTACAAACTGCTGGGTAAGGATGCACTGGATACGGAGACCTGGCCGGAGGCGAAGCAGCCGATTCTGCATGATTTGAGCTACTACATGCATGATGGCGGGCATGGGATGGTTGCTACGGACTGGGATGTATATGTTCAGTTTTTGAAGATGCATCTGCATCCTGAGAGCTGATTCTTCAGCGTGTCTGGCATCCTGCAAAGAATACGGGGGTTCTTCGCTGCGCTCAGGATGACAAAGAAAGAGAAGAGGCTGCCTGATGGCAGCCTCCTGGTTTGTTGATGTGGGTGAATTTACTTGTAGGACTTGGCGGTCTCGAAACGCTTGTTGACCTCTTCCCAGTTGACGGTGTTCCACCAGGCGGCGAGGTAGTCGGGACGCTTGTTCTGATACTTGAGGTAGTAGGCGTGCTCCCAGACGTCATTGCCGAGGATGGGATAGCTGCCCTGGGTGATGGGGTTGTCCTGGTTGGCGGTGGTGACGATGGCAAGCTTGCCGCCCTTGAAGATGAGCCAGCCCCAGCCGGAGCCGAACTGCTTGGCGGTGGTCTCGTTGAACTGCTTCTTGAAGGATTCGAAGTCGCCGAAGTCGGCCTTGATCTGGTCGGCGATGGCTCCGGTGGGCTCGCCGCCGCCCTTGGGCTTCATGATCTGCCAGAACATGGTGTGGTTGACGTGTCCGCCGCCGTTGTTCTGCACAACTTTGCGCACATCTTCGGGGATGGCGCTGAGGTCCTTGATGAGATCTTCGGGAGATTTCGCGCCCAGCTCGGGGTGTTTCTCGACGGCGCCGTTGAGGTTGGTCACGTAGGTCTGGTGGTGCTTGTCGTGATGCAGCTTCATGGTCGCTTCGTCGATGTGGGGCTCGAGCGCGGCGTAGTCGTAGGGCAGAGGGGGAAGTTCGTAAGCCACTGTATCTCTCCTGTGTCGTGCGGTTATCGTGCCGGCCGCAGTTTGAGGGCCGGGGTTCAGGTTGTTCAGATGCCTCTGGCGCCGGACGCGATGCAAGACGGCGTGTGATTGCGGTGGCAGCCTCGGTCATCATAGCGCAATCCAAACAATTGACACCCGGTTCACGTTGCGGGTGTAGGACGGCATGGAGGGATTTGCGTTCTAATAGCACTCATGAGCACGCCTTCTGAAAACTACCGTTGGCTGGATGATGATGGACCTGCGTTCGGGGCGCCTGGGCTCGAGCCCAGGTGGACTTCGAGCAGAAAAGATGCGGTGGGGACGGCGTATTCGGCCTCGAGCCGCGTATGGTACACGCTCTCTCACGGCATTCTGAACGAGATTTATTACCCGACGATCGATCGCCCGCAGACGCGCGACATGGAGCTGCTGTTTACCGATGGCGAGACGTTCGTGCATGAAGAGAAGCGGGATCTCGAGTATGAGTTCGAGTACGTGGACGGCACGGCACTTGCGGTGCGGGTAAAGGCGCGGGAGCCAGGCGGACGCTACTGGGTGACGAAGGAGTTTCTCTCGAACCCTCATTTTTCGACGGTGTTGATGCATGTGAAGATCGAGGGCGACGAGGAGCTGTTGAAGCGGATGAAGTGTTATGCGCTGCTGGCTCCCCATTTGAATGGAGGAGGCGCGGGGAACTCGGCGCGGAGCATAGACGTCGCTGGCAAGCGAAGCCTGCTGGCGTGGAAGGGAAATACGTCGCTGGCGATGGGCGCTGACTGCGGGTTTACGCGGTCTTCGTGCGGGTATGTGGGGACGAGCGACGGATACCAGGACCTGTTCGACGACATGCGGATGACGTGGCAGTTCGGGCAGGCACTGGATGGGAATATCGCGATGATGGGTGAGATCGACATTGCGATGAATCCTGAGTTTACGATTGCACTCTCCTTCGGAGACGGCCACCATGCGGCCCTGACGGGGATGTTGCAGAGCCTGGCGACACCGTTTGCGGACCATCTGAAGAGATTTCTGCTGCAGTGGGGCAGGGCGTTATCACCGGAACGGCTGGCGCAAGAGGCGACGGACGAAGGATGGCTGGCGAGGATCAGCCAGAATGTTCTGCTGGCACACGAGGACAAGACGTTTTCAGGCGCGTTTATCGCTTCGGCCTCGATTCCGTGGGGGGCTTCGCGAAGCGACAACGATCTGGGTGGGTATCACCTGGTGTGGACGCGCGACATGGTGCAGACGGCAACGGCACTGCTGGCCTGCGACCGGGAGGACACGGCTCTACGGGCGCTGGTGTACCTGGCCTGCACGCAGAGGCCGGACGGCAGCTTTGCGCAGAATTTCTGGATCGATGGAACGCCGTACTGGCAGGGAATTCAGCTGGACGAGGTAGCGTTTCCAATCATTCTGGCGTGGCGGCTGTGGAAACGCGGGAAGTTGGGAAGCTTCCAGATCTTTCCCTTCGTTGAGAGAGCGGCCTCGTTCCTGGTGAAGTATGCGCCGATTACGCAGCAGGAGCGGTGGGAGGAGACGGCGGGGTATTCGCCTTCGACATTGGCTGCGGTGATCGCGGGGCTGGTATGCGCTGCCGATATTGCGCGGGCGCATGCGGCGCTGGAGCTGGCAGAGTTTCTCGACGGCTATGCGGACTGGATCGAAGCGCATCTGGACGAATGGACGACGACGGAGGACGGTGTTCTGCTTCCGGAGGTAAAGCGGCACTACGTGCGGATTCAGCCACCCGCGCCGGGAGAGCCGTTCCATGACGACAGCGTTCCTGTGGGGTCGTTTCGGATTGCGAATCGCGGGCCGGAGGAGAGGAATGTCTTCGAAGCGCGCGAGGTGATCGACGGAGGGTTCCTGGAGCTGGTGCGATATGGCATCCGGAGGGCGGACGATCCGTTGATTGTGGATTCGCTGAAGGTGGTGGATCACTGTCTGAAGACAGAGACTCCATACGGGCCTTGCTGGCGGCGCTATAACCACGATGGCTATGGGCAGAAGCACGACGGCGGGCCGTTTGACTGGTGGGGACAGGGGCGTCCATGGCCTTTGCTGACGGGGGAGCGAGCGCACTATGAGCTGGCGGCAGGGAAGAGCTGCAAAGATCTGATGACAGCGATCGAACGGTTCGCGTCGAAGGGCGGGATGCTGCCGGAGCAGATATGGGACGAGCCCGATCTTCCATCGGGGAGCATGAGATTTGGCCGTGCGGCGGGGGCGGCGCAGCCGTTGGTGTGGGCGCACTCGGAGTACCTGAAGCTGCTGCGCTCGCTGGCCGATGGGGAGGTCTTTGACCGGATTTCAGTGGTGGCGGATCGTTATGCGGTGCCGCCGGAGAAGCGGAGTTTCCGCAACAACAGGCAGATCTACTCGGCGGGCAGGCCGGTGAAGAGCGTCGAGGCCGGGCATACGTTGCGCATTGTGGATGCAGGCCATTTCCGCGTGGTGTTTACGACCGATGACTGGGCGACGGTCGAAGAGGCGGTCTCGAAGATGGTTAGCCCGTTGAGCGCTTATGTGGATATTCCGACCCAGGTTGGACAGAGCGGGAGAATCATTTTTACGCAGTGCTGGCCGCAGGAGGGCCAGCCGGACCGGTGGCTGGGACGAAATATTGAAGTAATCATTACTCCAGCGAAGTGAGGATGGCTCTCGCTTCGCGGGCGCGGTAAGGATGCGGCAGGGTGGTTGGGGCCTGTACACTGGACAAGACGTACGCCTAAAACAAAAATTACGTGAACTCGAGCGCCGCGTGTACGCGCGCCGGAACCTGAAGAGGAAGAAGAAAAGAATGAGCGAACAGCAGATCGATCAGCAAAATGCGCTTGACCAGCTCTCCATCAATGCGCTCCGTTTTCTCGCCGTGGATGCAGTGCAAAAGGCAAATTCAGGCCACCCAGGAGCCCCGCTGGGCTGCGCTCCGATCGCCTACCTGCTTTACCACAAGCTGATGCGGCACGATCCTTCGGACCCGAAATGGATCAACCGCGACCGTTTCGTATTGTCGAATGGCCATGCTTCGGCGCTGCTGTATGGCGTTCTGCATCTTTCCGGCTATGATCTTCCGATCTCGCAGCTGGAGCAGTTCCGGCAGTGGGGATCGCACACGCCGGGACATCCGGAGTATGGCGAGGCTCCTGGCGTCGAGGTGACAACCGGACCTCTGGGCCAGGGCTTTGCGATGGCGGCTGGGATTGCGACTGCAGAGAAGCACTTGGCCGCGGTGTACAACCGGGATGAGCACGCGATTATCGACCATTTCACCTATGCGCTGTGCGGTGACGGCGATCTGATGGAAGGCATCTCGCACGAGGCAGCCTCTCTAGCGGGAACGCTGGGACTGGGCAAGCTGATTGTGCTGTATGACGACAATTTGATCTCACTGGACGGACCGACGGAGCTGAGCTACACCGAGGACGTGACGGAGCGCTTCCGGGCGTATCACTGGCACGTGCAGATGGTGGACGACGGCAACGACCTGGTCGCGATCGAGGCTGCCATCAAGGCGGCGCAGGCGGAGACGACCAAGCCTTCGCTGATCCGCGTGCGCACGGTGATCGGCTACGGCAGCCCGAAGGCCGGAACCAACAAGGTTCACGGCGAGGCTCTAGGGGTTGAGGCTGTGAAGGCCACGAAGAAGAATCTGGGCTGGCCTGAGGACAAGACCTTCTACGTTCCCGAAGAGGCCGCGAAGAACTGGGGCCAGGCGAAGGAGAAGGGCAAGAAGGTTCACGCAGAGTGGCAGAAGGGATTTGCGGAGTACGCGAAGGCGTATCCCGAGCCGGCGGCAGAGTTCGATCGCGTGGTGAAGGCTGAACTGCAGGCCGGATGGGAGAAGAAGATTCCTACCTTCCCGACCGATAAGGCTGTAGCAACTCGTAATGCGGGTCAGGTGGTGATGAACGCCCTTGAGCCGGTAGTGCCGGAGCTGTTCGGCGGTGCGGCCGACCTGACGGCTTCGACCAAGACGATCTTCAAGGACTCGCCGAACTTCCACGTGGACCCCAAGGGACGCAACGTTTTCTTCGGCGTACGCGAGTTTGGGATGTGCGCGATGGTCAACGGCATGGCGGCGCACGGCGGCCTGATTCCGTTCGGCTCGACGTTCTTCACCTTCTCGGACTATGCGCGGAGTGCGATTCGCATGGCGGCGCTGATGAGCGTGCACTCGCTGTTCATCTTTACGCACGATTCGGTGGGCCTGGGTGAGGATGGACCGACGCACCAGCCGATTGAGCAGCTGATGTCGCTGCGGCTGATTCCGCAGCTTACGGATTTTCGTCCGGGAGATGCGAATGAGACGGCGGCGTGCTGGCAGATAGCTCTGGAGCGCAAGAGCGCGAGCTGGATGGCGCTGTCGCGGCAGGATCTTCCGGTGCTGGACGTGGAGAAGTATAAGGTGCGCGAGGGCGTCAGAAAGGGCGCATATGCGCTGGATAACTCGGGCAAGGACATCATTCTGATCGCAACCGGATCGGAGGTCTCGCTGATTATGAAGGCTGCCGAGGAGTTGAAGGCGGCGGGCATCGGCGCGTCGGTGGTTTCGATGCCGAGCTTCAAGCTGTTCGACGAGCAGGATGAGGCGTACAAATCGAGCCTGTTACCGGAGAACACTCCGAAGCTGGCGGTCGAAGCGGGCGCGACGATGGGATGGTACAAGTACGTCGGCCACAACGGCGGCGTGATCGGCATCGATCGCTTTGGAGCTTCGGCTCCGGGGCCGATTGCACTGGAAAAGCTGGGCATCAGCGTGGCGCATGTGGTCGAGAAGGCCAAGCAGCTGGTGAAGAAATAAAACAAAGGGCGAGGAGAATGATCTCCTCGCCCTTTGTTTCTCAGGACGCGTTCGCGTCCGATGGGAAGTGGTGAGCATCCAAAGGTGAGGTGACGAGTAGGTTTCGCAGCTCTTCCGAATATCGGACGGAATCTTCGGACTGGATGAGGGCTCGTCTTTTGGCAGGGTGTTGTTTCTTCATTGAGTCGCCTGAACGTTGAGGAGATGGAATGGCAGGAGCAAAAAGTTCGCGCACGTGGTTTATCACGGGAAGCTCGACCGGATTTGGCCGGCTACTGGCTGAAGAGGTCTTGAAGACCGGCGATCATGTGGTCGCCACGGCGCGCAAGGTGGAGCAGGTTGCCGATCTGGAGCAGAAGTATCCCGATCAGGCGCTGGCGCTTCCACTGGATGTGACCAAGCAGGACCAGGTGGATGCGGCGGTCGCGAAGACGCTGGAGCGGTTTGGGCGTGTGGATGTGCTGGTCAACAATGCCGGCTATGGAGTGGCGGGCGCCATCGAAGAGGTCTCCGATGCGGAACTGGATCCGATGTA
>DATHJA010000208.1:0-2422 GCA_035316475.1 Edaphobacter sp.
GACAAGATCAATCGCTTCTTCAACACTTCTGCTTTCACTGCCAATCTCCCAGGCACCTACGGCAACGCGGGCCGGAACATCCTCTCCGGCCCCGGCCTCGCCAACGTGAACCTCTCGCTTGTGCGAAGCTTCCCCATCACCGAGCGCTTCGGAACCGTGCAGTTTCGCGCCGAATTCTTCAACGCTCTCAACCACGCCAACTTCGGTCAGCCCGACGGCAACCTCAGCAACGCCTCAACGTCATTCGGCAAGATCACCACCGCCAGCGATCCGCGCATCATGCAGTTCGCCCTGCGGTATCAGTTCTAATGAAGCGATCCGGTGTCACTTTCTTTACGGCCCGGATCGCAACTCTCTATAAACTTCCTTCGGAGCTCCCGTCATGATGACCCGCAGAGACTTCCTCCAGACCACTGCCGCCGCTGCCTTCGCAATGTCCGCACCAGGAGGCGCCGCGCCTCTGTCCTCTGCTGACTCCGACTGGTTCGATCGCCCCATGCGCTGGGCTCAGCTCAACCTCACCGAAGACGATCCCGCCAAGATGGACCGCGCCTTCTGGTTCGACTACTTCCGGCGCATCCATGCCGACGGCGCCTGCCTCTCCGCTGGCGGTGTCGTAGCCTTCTACCCCACCAAGATCAAATACCACCATCGCAGTAAATGGCTCGACGGCAACGAAAGCTTCTACGCCGAGATGGTCGAAGGCTGCCGCAAACAGAATATGGTCGTGCTCGCCCGCACCGACCCGCATGCCACCTACCAGGACGTCTACGATGCTCATCCCGACTGGATCTCCGTCGATGCCAACGGCAAAAAGCGTCCGCACCCCGACTATCCCAGCATGTGGCTCACCTGCACACTAGGCCCCTATAACCTCGACTTCATGACCGACGTCACACAGGAGATCGTCGAGCTCTACAACGTCGGCGGCATCTTCTCCAATCGCTGGACCGGTAACGGAATGTGCTACTGCGAGCACTGCGTCCACGACTTTCGCCAGGCCTACAACGAAGACCTGCCCCGCGACCGCGACCCACGCAATCCCGTCTACCGCCACTACCTCGCATGGGAGCAGGCACGCCGCTTCGAGATCTGGGACCGCTGGGACAAAGTCATCCGCAAAGTCCGCCCCGACGCCCGATACATCGCCAACTCCGGCGGCGGAGCGCTCAGCGGTCTCGACATGAAGAAGGTCGGCGAGCTTGCACCTACCCTCTTCGCCGACCGTCAGTGCCGCGAGCGCGTCATGGTCCCCTGGGCCAATGGCAAAAACGGCAAGGAGTATCGCTCCACCCTCGGCAACAAGGCCATCGGCGGCATCTTCAACGTCGGCATCGTCTCGCCCTACCGCTGGCTCAACTCCACCAAGAGCCCCGCCGAGACCCGCGTCTGGGTGCAGGACGGAGTCGCCAACGGCCTCCGTCCCTGGTTCAACATGGTCTCCGGACAGCTCCACGACCGCCGCGGCCTCAAGGTGATCGAAGACCTCTATGTCTGGCACTACAAGAACGAACGCTACCTCCGCAATACTGAACCCATCGCCCGCGTCGGCATGGTCTATTCGCAGCAAACGGCAGAGTTATACGCCGGCGCCGCCGATGCTCGTCGTCTCGTCGAAGACCCGCAACTCGGCTTCTATCAGGCTCTCATTGAGGCCCGCATTCCCTTCGAGATGGTGCACGACCACACCCTCACGCCCGACAACATCGGCCGCTTCAAGACTCTTATCCTGCCCAACATCGCCGCGCTCTCCGACGAGCAGTGCCAGCAGCTGCGCGACTTCGTCCGTCGCGGCGGCAGCATCGTCGCCACCTACGAGACCTCGCTCTGCGACGAGGAGGGCAATCCCCGCAAAGACTTCGGCCTCGCCGATCTCTTCGGCGCTTCCTTCGTCTCACGCGTCAATACCAAAGCAGCCGTCCAGAACACCTACCTGTATCCGCAAAAGCAGAATCCGCTTTACCCGACACTGTTGCGAGGAATGGAAGACGCCGAAACCCTTATCGGCGGCACCTGGCAGCTCAACGTCACAGCGCATCCCAACGCTGCCCAGCAGCCCCTCTCACGCATCCCATCCGTAGCGAACCTCCCCATGGAGAAGACCTTCTGGACCGTCGACAAGACCGATATCCCCGACGTCTATATGAATCAGGTCGGCGAAGGCCGCGTCGTCTACTTCCCCTGGGACATCGATCGCGTCTACTGGGATGTCATGGCTCACGATCATGGACAGCTGATCCTCAACTCCATCGAGTGGGCCACCAACGAGCCTTCGCCGCTTCGCGTCACGGGTCAAGGCATGTTCGACGCGACCGCATGGATGCAGAAGAGCTCCATGACCGTCCACCTCGTCAACTTCACCAACCCCATGGCCATGCGCCCGCAGATGCACGAGCTCATCCCCTCGCCGCCGCAGTCCGTC
>DATHJA010000209.1:0-13032 GCA_035316475.1 Edaphobacter sp.
CGGAGAAGCACCCCTGGACCACGCAGCAGATCCTCACCTGCAGCGTCTCCCAGTGCTGGCAGCTCTCCGGGAAGAGCGAGGACACCTTCTTCGATATCGTTCAGGACCTGGCCGTCATCTCCGCAAAAAACCGCAACCTCACCCTTCCTGAAGACGAAGCCGCAGGCAAAAAAGCCGGCGAGTACATCAAGGCCAAAGCCAAAGCCGACCACAACCAGCTCCTCTTTAGCATCGTCGACCAGGCCGTCCGGGAGGTAGGTACCGAAGCTCCCCAAGCTCCCGAACCCGCAAAATAACGCCAAAAAACCTTGTCAAGCTTCAGGCGACCCTAACCTGTTCCTAGCCAGCAACATACAAATGCCGATTCATAGCCCTCCCCTCGCTACAATAGAAGTAGGGATCGGAAACAGAACTGCCTCGGCCCAGGCAGTTCTGTAGCTAAACCATTATTATTCAACATCTTGATAATAACTCATTTAGATGGAATACCTTACCCAGGAAGTCCAAGGCTAAGTCCATAATAATGAAGACTTTGCGCAAAAAACGGGGGGGGTACCCCCCGCTACGAGGGACGTCCTGCCCGCATCTTCTCCATGCGAGCATAAAGCTCCTGCAGGATCACAACCCCCGCCTCGGCCTCAGCCCGATCCGCCTGCTCATTCGAGTCATTCCAGCCTGTCTCATCGCCGTTGAAGTTCGGCTGCACCACAATGCCGTCGCGCCGAGCCAGCACATTGACGTTCTTGTAGTACAAACCGTAGTTCACACCTTCCTGCGGAATCAGCCACGCGATCTGCCCCCGCACCGGAACGATGCTCTCATCGCCCCACAGCTGCCGCGCACCATAACCCGTGCAGTTGAGAATCACCGGCTGCGGCAGTGCGGCGACCTCCTGCGGCGAATGAAACTCTCGCGTCTCTATCGCGCCCCCAGCAATCAGAAAATCATTCATCAACTGACGCGAGTAGTCCGCAACATTGAACGTCAGCGAGCTGCTCCGCGAGACATACTTCGTCGGAAACGGATGCATTCCCGCGGGAATCTCCTGCGGTCTCGGCGTAAGATCGGCGATCCGCTCATAGTAGCGGGCGAAGTCGTGCGTATCTTGCTGTGTCGCCCGCGCCCTGCCCCCTTCGTGCTCCTCATCGAAGAGCGCATAGCGATCGGTCCATTCAATCGGCGTGCCCGGCATGCCCAGATAACTCTGATACATCGCAAACGAAGTCCGCGCCATCGCCTCCCACTGGGCCGCGAACTCCGGCGCCGCCGCCGAGGTCAACGCGATCCGCGAATCCGGAGTCCACGATCCGGTCGCGCGCGCCGAGCGCACATACGGAGGCCGCTCCTTCGCGTAGATCGTCACCTTCAATCCGGCTCGCTGCGCCGTGATCGCCGCCGTCAGTCCAAGCGCGCCGCAGCCGACGACCGCAACCTCCTTGCTTCCATTCGCAGCCTCAAGCGCCTTCCGCACCACAACATCGGCCGACCCCCAGGAGAGCGACCATCCGCTGCCTCCGTGGCCGTAGTTATGGATGACTACACGATCTCCTACACGCTCCACATCCAGACGCGGCCCGGCCGGACGGAACGGCCTGAGACAGACCGTAATGCGGAAGATGCGGTCGACGTGCGCACGAATCGGAGGGATGGGGCCGAGCGCATCGTAGAACGGTAGCGAAGGCGCGCCTGGAGCTGTCACCACCTTCCGCGTGCAACCAGTCAGACCCATGGCGCTGCTTGCGGCAAGAGCTGCCGAGCCCTGCAGAAAGAAACGGCGATCCATCGTGCATCTCCTGAAAGAGGTGTGGGGTTTCGTCAAAGGTGGATGTGAAGAGAAGCGTGGGCTTAGGGTCAGCTCGGACCAGCTCAAGCTCAGTTATAGAGGAAAACCACTGCGGTCCAGAAGAAAAACTTCGAGACGGAATATGCGGAGGACCTAGCGCTTCGCCTCCGCAACTCGCAGGCAGTCTTCTACTACTTTGCCAGCGCGTTTCTCCCGAGCTTCGGGGCTCTGGTAGTAGAAGACGCCTAGGAGATGTCCGCGACGCTGCACCTCGGTCATCGCGTCCCACCCCTTGCGCGCGGCAGGATGTCTGCGAAATGCAACCTCGAGGATGGGCGGCAGAGTCTTCTCGCCCTCCATCGCGAGCAGCATCCGCTCGGCCATCTGCTCGACGCGGCGTGCGCGCGCTTCGTCGCTCTTGACCTCAGTGATCGTTCGCGCGATGTCTCGCCGGATCGAATCACTCAGCTTTGCGTACCACTTCGCCAGCGCCCTCTCTTTTTTGAAGAGCGCCTCCAACTCCGCGGGAGCCTCGGTCTCGCGCTCGTCGAGATCGGGTTCGACGGCAAGATCGATCATTCCGCCCAGCTTTACTCCGGCGGCCTTCTGCATCTTCTTGTTCACCAGGACGAAGTGACCGCCATGCGTGGAATCGGAGAAGAGCGAGGTGCGGAAGACCTCTCCGCCGGTCTCGACCTTGATGCGCAGCCGGACCATCTTCTTCCAGGTCTTCGCCGCGTCGAATGGTACGCGAGCGACGACCCAGCCCAAACCACTGGGCAGCGGCTCCAGCACCGCGCGAAATCGCTTCACCTGTCCAGCCATGCAAGCACCTCCAGAAAAATCTACACTGAAGCCATCGCGACCTCGTCCAATCCGACCTTCTTTCTCTCCGCCGGTGAGGCCTCAGGCGACCATTATGGAGCCCAGATCGTCGCCGAACTGCTTCGTCGTCACCCTGGGGCAAACTTCTTCGGGCTGGGCGGCCGCGAGATGGAGGCCGCCGGTCAGCAGCGCGTCGTACGCGCCGAGGACGTGGCCCATATGGGGATCACTGAGGTGCTCCGCCACGCTCCCCGGGTCTATGGCTCCTACAAAAAACTCGTCGCATCTATTAAAGAACGCCGCCCGCAGGCCGCCGTGCTCATCGACTTTCCCGACGTCAACCTTCGCCTGGCGCGCGAGCTGAAGGCGCTGAAGGTCCCGGTCGTTTACTTCGTCAGCCCGCAACTCTGGGCGTGGAAGCGCCGCCGCCTGCGCTGGGTGCAGGAGCGCGTCGACCGCATGATGGTGATCTTCCCCTTCGAGGAGCTCTTCTATCGCAACCGCAGCGTCGATGCGACCTTCACTGGGCATCCGCTGGCGGAGCTTCCGCTGCCAGACATCTCGCGGGAAGAGTATGCGCTGCGGCAGGGACTCGATCCCACGCGACAGTGGATTGCGCTTCTGCCGGGTTCGCGTTCCAGAGAGGTCAGTCTCAACCTTCCGGCGATGCTTGAAGCCGCGACCATACTTGGCGTCGAGTATGAGTATCTTGTGCCGGTGGCCTCGACGCTCGATGCCACGTGGCTGAAGCAGCAGGCCGCCGGCGGACACGGCGGGAGGATTCATCTTGTCTCCGACGCTCGCGAGGCTCTTCACTACGCTCGAGCCTCTGTCGTGGCCAGCGGAACCGCAACCGTGCAAGCAGCCGTTATTGGGAATCCCTTTGTCGTTGTCTATAAGGTCTCTCCGCTTACCTTCCGGCTTGCCAAGCGGCTCGTTCATTACCCATCCGAGGTCTGGCCCTCTGGCGCTGTAGACGATTACAGCAACCTGCCTATCGCGATGGTCAACCTTGTGGCTGGCCGAAGGGTCGTCCCGGAGCTGATCCAGGACCAGTTCACGGCCGCGGGTGTCGCCTCCGCACTGAGGCCATTCCTGGACGAGACCCCGCAACGCATGCAGATGATGGCCGACCTCGCCGGAGTCAGAGAGAGGCTCCAGGTACCGCCGAAGGCCGGTTCGATCGCTCAGGTATGCGATGCGGTAGACTCGCTGCTTGGCGATCTCGCAGGACGAGGCCGAATCGCACCTGCGAACGTCTAACTGAGATAGCCTGTCCTGCAGCGGGCACACAGCAGTAGGATGTTGTTGAGGAACTTCGCCTTCATGTGCGCTTTTGGCCGGAAATTTCGCGTGTCGCATGCACTCCTGCTCTCTTTTTTCCTTATCGCGACTGCCGCCTGGGCGGCTCCGGCGCGGCCTCAGCTCGAGGTGACCGGTTACGTTATCCACGCCGATCTCTTTCCCGCCGACAACAAGCTGACCGCTACTGCCGAGGTGACGTTTACGGCGCTTGAGGACCTCTCCGCCCCCGTGTTTGAGCTGAACAACGGTCTGCAGCTTACGAAGGTGACCGACGGCACCAAAAAGCCGCTGGAGGCAGAGCGCGTAGCCACCAACTCCACGATCCGGTTCAACCTTGCAAGCCCCATCCCCAAGGGAACCTCCACGACTTGGACCTTTGAATATGGCGGCACGCTGAAGGGCGCGGAGACCAGTCCGGTGGAGGGGATCAACTTTGCCTCGGTCCAGGATCCCATCAGTGTTCTGCTCTATCCCGGCCGCTGGTTCCCGATGACCGGGCTCTATACCGATCGCTTTACAGCGGAGATGCACATCCGGGTTCCGGGCGACGAGCAGGTGATCGGTTCGGGCTCGGGCGTGGCAGCTCCCAAGAGCCTTCCCGGCAATCGCACGGAGTACACCTTTAAATGGACCAAGCCGGGATTTCCGGGGACGATCATCGCAGGTAAGTTCCTGGAGCCTATTACCGCGGCGGGCATTAGCAATATCCATGTCTACGTGACCGAACCCCATAAGGGGGTCGCCGGTGCCTTTGCGCAGGATGCTGCCAAGCAGTTCGAGTTTATGTCGGGGACCTTCGGGCGACCTGAGAGCGGCCAGATCAACCTGGTGGAGCTGCCGGATGATGCCGTCTCGGCGACCTGGGCGCCGGAGATCGCGGCGATTGCGGGGTCGCGTGTCGCAGGGAAGACGTACTCCCGTCTGCTGGCCAATACGCTGGCGCATCAATGGTGGGGCTCGGAGGTCTCGCCGGCGACGCTCAACGATGCATGGATCACGAACGGCATGTCGCGCTATGGAGAGCTGATGTACGTCGAGGACTCAGCGGGGAAGAGCGCCTTCGAACAGGCTGTGACTGACGTGCAGGCCGGAGCGCTTGCCTACGATACAGAACCGCTGACTACGCTGGGGCGGCTGGATCCCTTCTCGCCGCAGTTCCAGTCGATGACGCTGGAGAAGGGCGCGATGGTGTTCCATATGCTGCGGTGGGAGATGGGCGACGATGCCTTCCGCAAGTTCCTGCGGGGCCTGTTGTCGCAGTACACCGACAAGGGAATCCGCACCTCGAATGTCCAGACAGTGGCCGAGGCGCAGTCACAGCTGCAACTGACTCCATTTTTCGCGCAGTGGTGCGATGGGACCGGGGCTCCAACCTTCGCTAACAAATACACGGTCTTTCGCCTGGGAAACAACAAGGGCTTCCGGACGATGGGTTCGATAGCGCAGGACCTGGACCTCTTCCGGATGCCGGTGGAGCTGCGGATCGAGACGGATGGCAAGACGGAGGTTCGTCGAGTGGATGTCTCCGGCACGGAGAGCAATTTTTCGGTGGAAACCTTCGGACGGCCGCGACGGATCCAGATTGACCCGCAGAACTGGCTTCTGAAGAGTACGCCCGATCTTGCGGTGCGGGTGGCAGTACTACGAGGGCAGCAGCAGGTGGCCCAGGGCGACCTGACGGCCGGGCTGATCGAGTACCAGAAGGCGCTGGATGCCAACCGCAACAGTTCACTGGCGAACTATCGCATCGGCGAGGTCTTCTTTATGCAGCGGAACTACCAGTCCGCCGCGAACTCGTTCCGCGACGCCCTGCGGGGAGACGGCGAACCGAAGTGGGTGGAGGTCTGGAGCCACATCGAGCTGGGCAGGATCTTCGACGTGACCGGCCAGCGTGACCGCGCCGTCAATGAGTACCGGCTGGCGGTCCAGACCAACGACAATACGCAGGGAGCCATCAACGAGGCCCGCGCCCTGATGCAGAAGCCCTATAAGCGCGAGAGCACCAGCAATTAAGACCCTGTAGACCCCTTTCTAACTAAAAAGTTCCGTGCTTCTCAGATTTTTTTTGCTCCTAAATCGGCATGAATCTTTCTTTCTTGAAAGAGAGGGGCTGATTGAGAGCCGTTCAGCCAGGGAAAGCGCCTACCAGAGACGCAAATTGTGGAATAACGTGGGTTAGCGGTGACTATGCTTTTTTGTATTTATACAGATTTTTAACCATAAGAAAACATAGTTTCCGGATTTGGGCCTGCTCCGGTCACAATTCATAGCCCTTTTAGAAACAATAGTTTTTGGTCAATTGTGACGAGTCGCCAGGAATGGCCCGTGAAATGCCCTATAGCGGTTATGGACTGCTACCAGCGCTGAAGCCCATCTCCTTTTGAGATGAAGCGAGCAGTGACTTTTTGGGGGCGAACGGGAGCTTTAGATGAAGAAATTATTTGGTTCGGCAATTGTGCTGATCTCAATGGCGACGATGAGCTTCGGGCAGGTGACTACCGTAAACGGTGGCTCAATTCAAGGAACGATTACGGATCCTTCGGGCGCAATCGTATCTGGCGCGAAGATTACAGTCGTCGCCAATGACACTAGTACAACACGTAACATCACGACTGACGCGTCTGGCATATATGTCCTTGGTCCTCTAGTTCCCGGCAACTATACGGTGAAGATCGAAAAGGAAGGCTTTACAAGCCTTTCGGTGAAGACCGTGGTGCGAACCGGTACGGTGACGAACGGTAACTTTAAGCTCTCCATTGGTGAATCGACGACAACGGTAGAAGTTACCGTGGGTGCGGTCCAGGTCAACACCGAACAGACCTCGGTAAGCGACGTTATCTCACAGGAGCAGATCAAGAACCTGCCGGTGAATGGACGCAACTTTCTTGACCTTGCGCAGATTGAGCCCGGCGTCATTCTTCAGAGTGGTGAGTCCTTTGACCCGACGAAAGCCGGTTACTCGGCGATTTCAGTTGGTGGTGTCTCCGGACGTTCCACCCGTATTCTTCTCGACGGTCAGGACATTACGGACGAGACCGTTGGAACGACGATCTTCAACGTCTCTCAGGGTGCGATCAACGAGTTTCAGTTGAATCGTTCGAACCAGGACGTCTCGGGTGATGTGACCTCAACCGGTCAGGTTCTGGTCTCGACGAACTCGGGAACGAACGCCTTCCATGGTCAGCTGTTTGGTCAGTTTCAAGACCATCGCGCTCTGTTTGCCCGCGCGACGAACGGCGCAGACCCGCAATTTCAGCGCAATCAGTTCGGTGGGTCGGTCGGTGGTCCGATTCTCAAGAACAAGCTCTATTTCTTTGGAAATGCGGAGCGCATCAAGCAGGACTCAGCCGCAGTTTCGACGATTGACCCAGCAGGTCCCTTTGGCAGCATCTACAATTCGAATCCGACGATTCCAACCCCTTACCGCGAGACCTACTCTACGGCCCGCCTGGACTATGATGGCCCTCTCCATGGTCATTATTTCGTCCGCGGCAACTACAACGTAAATGCAGTTACCTCAAACAACGATGGTCAAGGCTACTGGCTGTTTGCCAATCGCGACAATACTTGGGGACTCGCCGGTGGTGCTGACTATCAGTTTGGCCGCTTTACACACTCGTTCCGTATCAGCTATGAGAAGTTCCACAACTTGCTCAGCGACGCGACAGCTGGCAACTCCTCGATCTACAACGCAATTCCTGGTTTCGCCTTCTATAACACGGCGCTGAACTTCTACTCTGGTCCGAACTATCTTGCGCCACAGGGTACCTTCCAGTCGGATAAGCAGTTCCGTTATGACGGCAGCTGGACAAAGGGACGGCACACGATCCGCTTTGGTTATAGCTTGAACCGCATCCTTGGTGGAGGCTTTGCATCGTTCATGGGTCTTGGCCCTCGTGTTTCAGAGAACGTCTCGAGTCTTCTTCCGAACTGCCACGGTGACGGCGTTTCGGCTCCGTGCCCGGATGATCCGGTTAATGGCTATCACCCAGTGACAGCCATCATCGGTAATGGACAGGGCTTCTTCACGGAGAATTCTGGCTTTGGCCAGCTTGGTGGCGGAGTGTTTGACTGGCGCCAGGGAGCTTACATAGCGGACTCCTGGAAGGTGACGCCTTCGTTCACGCTGACCGCTGGCGTCCGTTGGAGCTCCGATACCGGCCGAGCCAACCAGGATCTCGCGCAGGTCAACTGTTCGGACGTGGACCCCAGCCTGAATCCTGGCTGCTCGGGGAGCCAGTCGCTGTTCGCGCAGTGGGATCCCTCGCTGGCTGGCAAGACGAAGCAGAACTGGGCGAACTTCGGTCCGCAGATCGGCTTTGTCTTCAGCCCTGGAGACCATAAGACGGCAATCCGTGCCGGTTTCGGCATCTACTATGAAAACGACGTCTTCAACAATACGACTAATCTTCGTACTGGCTTATTGAAGAATGGTGCGTTCAATTCGACACCAACTTTCTGCTCCGGTGGTGGCACCTACTCAGTCAACCTGCCGGATGGATCGACGGTCAGCAGTGTTAATGGCGTTTCGATCCAACAGCTGTGCAACTCTCCGATGAGCGTTGCAGGTCCGGCTTTCATTCAGTTGGAGCAGCAACTCCAGACTGCGACCAAAGCGGACCCTTCGTTGCCGAATGTTTCCTATGTTGGCAACCAGTTGGCGATGGGCGGTCAGGCTGGATCGATCGCTTACGGTGCACCCTACCGCACTCCCTATGCTGAGCAATGGAGCTTCGGCGTTCAGCGTGAACTTGGTCGCGGCATTGTCGTCAGCGCGGATTACATCCACAACTCTACGCTGAAGTTTGGACAGGTTATTGACTTCAACCACGTAGGCGCAGCGCGTTATCTCGACGCGACCGCTGCAAAGAACGCGATTGCTTCCACAGCCGATTCGTTCGGCTGCGCTGGAGCTGATGCCGTCAACTGCGTGATCCAACATGGCGGAACGATCAACGACTTCTCTGATAATGGTCTGGATTCTGGAAATCAGGTTTATGGAGGTAATCCGGCTCAAACGTCGGGCAGCTTGATTCCCGCTGTTGCATTTCCTGGTAAGAATCCGCTGCTCGGCAATGGTAACTTCATGATGCCGATCGGCCGTTCGGGCTACGATGCTCTGCAGATTGTTTACAAGCAGTCGAAGAATCACCCGACACCAGGAATTAATTCAGTGAATATCCAGGGGTCGTATAGCTTGTCGCGCGTTGTTTCTTCGTATGGTGCTGGCAGCACTGATAGTTCCGACCAGTTCTTTGGTTCTGCCGCCAGTTCGTGGGACTACGACAATCCGACTTTATATATGGGACGTTCGGCCCTTGATCACAAGCACCAGATGACCATGGCTGCGATCTTCAATTTCAAGTACGGACCGAGACTGGCTCTTACCGGGCAGTTCCGTTCGGCGGCGCCGACTAACCTCACGCTCGATAATTTGAACGGAGGTACGGCAGGCATTTTCACGTCGGATGTGACAGGTGACGGTACTGTGGGTGATATTGCTCCCGGGACGCTTCCTGGCGCATACATGCACGATGTGAAACCCACTTCTCTGCAAAAATACGTCACCAACTTTAATCAGACGAAGGCGAACAGCCTGACACCCGCCGGCAAGGCGCTGGTCTCAGCTGGCCTGATGACCCCGCAGCAGCTCATCGCACTTGGGGGTGCCATTCAGCCGATTGCTGCTCTGCCTCAGCAGAATGCAATCGCTAATCCCACATTCCGCAATATAGACGCTAGCTTCGCGTATCCTATCTCGCTGGCCAAACTCCGTGAAGGCATGAGCCTCGAGCCGGTGATCGCGTTCTACAACGTCTTCAATATGGCGAACTACTCCATAAAGCCACTTGGTACTCTGGAAAACACCACCAGTGCGGGTGGAGCTGTGAACGGCGACAACAACTATCTGACGGGCCCCAACACCTACGCTGTGGTTAACGCCAATCGTGCACAGCGTGGTTCCGGTACCTTCAATCAGGGGTCTCCTCGCACGACGGAGTTCCAGTTGAAGTTCAACTTCTAACCCTCTATCCTTTGGATCGAGGAACGGCGGAGAGCATATGCTCTCCGCCGTTTTTTCTTAAGCGATGATTCTTCGTTGAGGCATCGCTTGTGCTTTAGTTTGTCCGAGTCTGTTCCAGCTCGCGAATGTAGTCGACGACGGCTTCGCTGAAGCCGTCGATGTGAGTCCACGGGCCGTAGCCGACTCCATTGCGGGCGCTGGCTACGTTGATCATGTAGCCTCTGCCGCTTGACGGTGGTCCTACGCGGTCCTGCGACTGCTCGTCCGTGATGACGACGATGCGGTCGTATGGCTCGCTTACGGTGTCGAGCGCGGCGCCGAGACGAGTTCCGCCGTGGCGCTGACTCAACTCCATCGCATCGCGCAGGGCGAATCCGCGCCGGGGCGGGATGCGGACTGCGGCGTCGGAGAAGGTATAGATGCTGACCTTCTCGGCGACCTCGCTGAGCAGGATAGCGAGACCGTAGGCGGCGTCGGTGCGGCGCATGGTTGAGCGGCCCGAGAGCGGCTCCACCATACTTCCGGAGACGTCGACCAGCAGGACAGTGTGTCCGGCAAGTCGGGGCTCGAAGCCGTCGCTTCCCGTATGCTCGAGCGAGCGGAACATCGCGCGTTCGAGCATCGGCTCCCACCCCGGTGCGTGGCGGGCAGCGGCGAGGAAACGGAAGGGAAGCACACGGTCGGTCCGCATGGTATCGAGTGCCGCGGCGATGTAGTCCTCGCTGACTCCGGCCTCCTTCATGTTGCGAAGGTTGCGCAGGAGCGCGAGGGCGCCGAGGCGTCCTTCTACCAGCAACCGCTCCCAGTGCGCTCGCTTGTCTCCTCCGGAGGAGAGAGCGACCTCCCAGGTGTCGGGAGTGCGAAGCTCACCAGCGGCAAGACGCTTCCACAACTCCGCCTGTGCGGCGTCTCGAGGACGGGCGTGACAGAGGAAGAGCACGTCGCGCAACTTCACCGCTCCTGCGCGGTTGTATTTTGCGAGCGCGTACTCATCGAAGCGGGTGAACGCCGCAGCGAGTCCCTTCTTCACCTGCGCAGACAGTGGTGCACGTCCATCGGCCCAGTAGATGGCGACGAACTCGGCGAGTTCATCGGCTCGCTGGATGACGCGCACCAAAGTCTCGGCAACGAGCATACGGTGCGTTGGGTAACGCGCCATCTCTCGCACGAGCAGAAGAGGAGCGTGCCGCAGCTTCATGCGTGTGCGTGCCTCGACCGCAAGAGCGGCGACGGCTGCGGGCTCAACACGAGGGACGAGCTCGCGAATACGGGTAGCGATAGTCTGTCCGCTTTCGTAGAATTCGTTCTCCCAGAGCATGCAGGCGAGCACGCTGCGCCGCAGCGCAGCCTCAGGAAGAATGAGAGCGGCTGGAGCTCCCACATAGGTGCGAGGCCGCGCCAACTGGCTCAACCTCAAAATATTCAGTTTCATTACGCACCTCCTTTCGTGTGCGTTTGGTTTATTCGCCAGGGAATGAGCGACGGCGGCAAGCTATATGAGCACAGTTCTGCTCATAGCAGGAATCGAACCTGCAACCTCCACAGATACGTGGCGCTCTCCCGATTGAAGTAGCCGCTGTCTTTCGCCACCGGCGAATTCGGAACTAATCGAGATCTTCGTTGATGCTTTCAGCCAGAAAGCCAGCACTGGTCTTGAAGCCGACCGGCTTGAGCGGTGCGGTCGCAACATCGATCGCCAGCTCCTGCATCTGCTGCCAGCTGGGACGGTTCTTGTCCTCGAAGCCGGTGCAGTCGTAGATCTTGAACGGCAGCACGATGTTCGGATGAACGTCAGTGCAGACAGTTACCATCTCCGATTCGCGATAGCCAATCATGATGTGCGCATGGGTACAGGTGCGGCAGAGCGACTCCGAACCGACCGGTGTACCACCCTTGATGTAGGCCCTGCTCATAACAAACCTCGTTCCAACCAGCCGAGAGAGCTGGAGCTGAAGACCGGGGAAGAACTGATCACGATCTCACCGAACGCTCTGAACGCAGAGCTTTTGCGATGGATTGCACACCGGTCAAATTTTTTTTTCAGATGCTTCGCCAGGGAACGATCAAGAAAGGTTTCAGTATGAAGTGGAGCTGAGACTCCACAACTTACTTGCAGGGATTCTGGCCCTGCCTTTCGAGACAGAAGAAGTAACCCTTCTTTATCACCACTGGCGAACTCCCTATGCAAATGCTGGTTTGCGAATTCACGAAGGGAAGCACCGTACCGCGCAATATGCGACGGCTAATTGCGCTGAGGGAATTGACGAGAACAGAAAGGAATCGAGTCACAGTCGAAGGATCTGTTTCTCTTTCACCACTCAGCAGGTTGAGTTTTGCAGTTATGGTCAGCGTAGAAGAACGGCGGTTAGAGCCAGGGGAGATCGAGTGTCCGGCGATCACCCATGACGAATTGCTTCGTCTCTGGAGACCTACGCATCGTGTTGTGCATGGATGCTTTCATCGGACTAAAACTCCTACGCTTTTCCTACAGTGGCATGCGTATGAAAGAAATGCAAGCTTCTTTGGGAGGTACATCGAGAATTCTGTGACGAGATGCTGGACTTGCTCGTTGATTCACAGGACGGGAATCAACAGGTTTTTCCCGATGTTTAATCTGAGTTCCGGATTTTTCAACTGTAAAAAAATGATCTACGACTAGATTCGTCGTATATTTTTGTTGATATACGACTGATCCTGTCTTATATTCAGAACATCGCGATTTTACAGCTGAACGATAGGGTCTTTGGTGTTTGGGGGTCCTGAGAATACTTAGTCGTTGAAGTGGAGTAGAAGAGCAGATCCCCGCGGCTTATCTCTTGGCGGAGACCGCGAGGACCTGGGGTCTACAGTCTTTCGACCGTAGATTGATTGCGATTATAGGGTTACCGCTGACCATCTTCAACGGATCCCTGTTCTTCTCCATTTCTCAAAGAATGATTTCTATCCGCTTGCGCAGCTTTTGAAAGATGGCACGAGCGGAGATGACTTGCTGCGCCCATTTTCTGAGGTTCGAAGGGCTTGTAGCAGTGGAGAAGGAACGATGAAGCGGGATGCAAGAAGCAACAGTCTGAAGCGCAGATTCGCTGGTTCGCGA